>DAOMZC010000055.1:0-15623 GCA_035437965.1 Pseudomonadota bacterium | reverse complement strand
CCGGCGGGCAGTGACAGCGGCGCCAGGGCCAGGCGAGCGCTGTGCTCCACCAGCCGCAGGTAGTCGAGCCGCGGCAGGTGCAGCTCGGCATAGAGCAGCGCGTTGCGCAGCCCATAGTAGGAGTGGCTGGGAGTCTCGGCGCCACCGAACGAGGCGGCGACCTGGTGGTGAATCTCGACCCGCGTGGCGACCGCGCTCGCGAGGCCCAGCTTGCGGGCGCGCGCTCCCAGGTCGGCGTCTTCATAAAGCAGGAAGTAGCGCGGATCGAACCCGCCGACGCGAACCAGGGCCGAGCTGCGGGCCAGGATGGCGCAGCCGCAGGCGTAGTCGGTGGGAATGAGCTCGGGCAGCGCGCTGCCGGGTTCTTCATGCTGCGGCTCGCAGTCCTTGCCAAGGTGCTCAAATAGGAGCAGATCCGGGCGGAAGCGCGAGCCGCGGAACCAGATTCGCTGCGGCGCGGCGAGGTAGCGGATCGTCGGACTCAGGAACCCGACCTCGGGGTGGGCCTGCGCAAGCTCCAGCAGTGAACAGAGGGCGTCCGGCGGAACCACCGTGTCGTTATTGAGCAGCAGGACATAATCGGCACCGCGGCGCCGGGCGTGCAAGAGCCCGAGATTGCTACCCCCGGCAAAGCCGAGGTTCGTCGGACTCGCCACTACATGCACCTCGGGCAGCTGGTGCCGCAGGCCGGCGGCCGCCCGCGGGCCGCCATTTTCAATGATGACGAGCTCGTAGCGGGGATAGGCGAGCTTGGACAGCGACTGGACGCAGCGCAAGGTCAGCTCGGGACGGTTCCAGCTGATGACCAGCACGACGACCCGCGGCGGCGCGCTCATGCGCCGAGGTGCTGGCGCATGAGCGCGCCGATGCGCTCTGGGGACAGCTCGGCGGCGATGCGGGCCTTGCCGCGACTGGCGACGCGGGCGGCGCGGTCGGGATCGGCGACCACGGTGCGCAGCGCGGCCACTGCGTGGTCATGGCTCGGCTCGGCCCACTCCATGGCGCCGGTCCACAGGTCCTGCGGTCCGAGCTCGACCTTCACCGGAATCACCCGGTGCTGGATCAAGAACGCGCTCTGCTCGTCCATGAAATCCAGGTTCCCGGAGTAGCCGGTGGCAACGACCGGAAGGCCATGGGCCATCGCCTCGGCCAGACAGAGTCCGAAGCCCTCACTGCGGTGTAGAGACAGATAGGCATCGGCGCGCTCGTAAAGCCGCGCGACGGTCTGCCGCGTCAGCTCTTCGGCAATGATGTAGATCGGCGGCGGCGCGGCGCGGCCCGAGCGTCGGCGCAAGAGCTCGTGCAGGGCGCTGCGCACCGCGGCCGGACTGCTTACATAGCGCAGGCCGATCTTCAGCAGCAGCCCGACATCGCTGCGTCCGCTGAAGGCGTCCACGAAGGCGCGCACCAGGCCGAGGGGATTTTTGCGATCCGACCACTCCTGAATGGCCAGAAACAGGAACTGGGAATCGGGAATCTCGAGGAACGAGCGCCGGACGCGGTTGCGCGTGCGCACCGGATGCGGGACAAGGCGAATCGGCGGACCGCCGGCGCGCTGGTAGGCGATGGCGGAGTAGCGCGACGGCACCCACAGCTCATCGACCTGGCCGAGCGGCTCCCCCCAGCCGGGCGGCAGGACGGTGCTGTCCCAGACCGTGATTCCGATGTTGCGGCAGCGCGGCTCGCGAAAGTGCGAAAACGCGGGCGGGACTACGTGGAGAAGGACATGGTCGTAGGGACGCTCCTGCGCGCACAGGCGCGCCGTCTTGGGGTAACGCCGCGGCGCGACCGGCACGTCCCCTGGTGCATCCGGTCCGATCAGAACGCTGCGACCGCAGACCGGCACTCCGGCCCGCTGCAGCGCCGCCAGGTGCAGCCGCGTCGCCTGGCCGACCCCGGAGTTCTCGGCAAGGAAGCCGACATAGCGGACCCCGATCACAGGGGTATTCCCAGGGCGCGCAGGCGGTCGCGTGGCCAGTGCGCCGCCGCCACCTGCTCGGCCGCATCCACGAAGCTTTGCATCGGCACGCAGCGCAGGCAGCGAGAGCGGCTCTGCGGCTCGCACTCCACGCAGTCTTGCGCGCGGGCCCACAGGACCGCCGCGCGCGGTGAGACCGGACCGTGCCGATGGGGATCGCTGGGTCCGAACACCGCCGCGACCGGAGCGTCGCAGGCAGCGGCGACCTGGCACCAGCCGGTGTCATCGCTCAAGCAGACTGCCGCCAGGGCGAGCAGGGCCGCAGCAAGCGGCGCTGCCGTACCGGCCCGCGCGATTCGCACGCCATGAAGATGACTGCGACCTCCGAGCTGCACGACCGTGCCCCCCATACGCTCAGACACCCCCTGCCCGACCTGCCACAGCCGCGCGATGCCGTAGCTGCGGCGGGGATCACGCGCCGGCAGGAGCACGATGAGCGGCCGTCCGCGCTCGGCGCAGAGCTGGGAGAGCAGCGACCGCGCCCGCTTGCCGAGCTCCGACCCCAGACGCAGGCGCAGCGCCGTCGAGTCCACGTCCAGACCCGCCATGAAGCCGCTCTCGCCGAGCCGCGCCGCAGCGTGAGCATCAGGCGGTGAGAACGCGACACAGCGCCCGCCCGAGCGCGGCAAGAGGAGGTGCCAGCCGGCGCCGTCCCGCTCGATCCGCAGCGGCCCGGGACGCGTGCCGAGCGTGACCCGCAGCGGCTGCCGAGCCGTCGCCGGGACGTTAGTACACCGGCCGCTTGCCGCGCAGTGCGCCAGGAGCAGCGCGGTAGGAGTCGGCGCCCCCGCGATCTCGATCGGGGGCCCCGGAAAGTGTGCCAGCAGCGCGTCCACAATCGGCAGCGCCCAGACTGCCTGGCCGACCCCAAGTCCTCCCACATCGAACACCAGGGAGTCGGGCTGAACCGCCGCCAGCTCCGGAAGGCAGCGCACGCGGACGAGCCGGGCGTCCACCCGCGTAAGAACCTGCAACGCCGGCGGGCGCCGCGCCGAGGTGAACAGAGCCAACCCGGGCCGCCGCCTAGCTACGTCGGGTCAAGATGCGATGGCGGCTGCCATCCTGCACCGACCAGCGCCTGCTCAGCCCGAGCCGCGCGGCAACCCGGTCGATGATCAAGTTCGAGTCCGGACCTAGCGCGAGCGGGTTCGCGTAGCAGCCGTAGCCGTAGATCCCATAGCCGTAGACATAGCCGTACCCATATCCGTAGCGATTTCCCACTCCATAGCCGTAGCCATAAGGTGGGCAGCCAGCTCCGGTGTCGCAGCCGCTCAGCTCGACGCCGGCGATCCCACCGGCGAGAACCGCCGTCGCGGCGGTCGTGACCTTCAGGAAGGCCCGCCGAGAAATTTGACGAATGGTTCGAAGCATTACCATGCAACTACCATGCAACAATCAAAGGAAGCAAGCGCCCGCATCGGCTGGGTCTGTCCGTATCTTCCGTGGCCGCAAAATAGCGGCGGCCGCCTGCGCATCCACCACCTGGCGGGCGGGCTCGCCAGCGACGAGCTTCTGCTGTTCGCCTTTCCCTCGCCGGACGACCCCGATCCGCGCACCGTCGATCAGGATAATCGCCGGTTCCCTTGGGCCGCGTGCCGCCTGTTTCAGGCTGATGAGCAGCGCCAGAACCGCGAGCTCTTTACGCCTGCCTCCGCGACCCGCACGCCTCGGGAGCTCAACCAGGCTTTAGCCGCCGCGCACGCCGAGCGCCCGCTGGACGCGGTCATCATCGAGCACTGTTATGCGGCCGGCGGGCTGACCTGGCCCGCCGGGGTGCCGGCGCTGCTTGATGAACACAACATCGAGTCGGACTATCACCGCCAGCGGGCCGAGCAGGCGCGCTCGCCGCGGCTCGCCATCGAGTACCTGGGCTGGCGGCGATTCGAGCGCCGGGTCTGGCAGCGGGTCAGCGGGGTGGCGGTGGTGTGCGAGAAGGACGCTCGCGCAGTCGCCCGCGTCCGCCGCGCTCCGGCGTGCATCGCCGAAAACGCGGTGGATGGAAGGCGCTACACCTTCAGGCCGCCATCCCAGCGCCGCGGCCACCAGATTCTGCTGGCGGGGCACCTGTCGTATGAGCCCAACGTCCGGGCGGCGCTGTACCTGGCCGAGCAAGTCCTGCCGCGCCTTGCGCGCCTGGTTCCCGAGGCCTCGCTGGTCCTTGCCGGGCGCTGCCCGATGGCCGCGGTCCGCGCGCTGGCCGGACCCCGGGTAAAGGTGCTTGCCGATGTCGAGTCGATCGAGTCCCTGTACGATGCGAGCGCGGCCTGCGCGCTGCCGATCACGCTGGGGGCGGGAACCAGTCTGAAGGTGCTGGAGGTGCTGCAGACCGGCGTGCCGCTCGTCGCGACCGAGTTCGCGGTGCGCGGCTTCGGCCTGCGCGCCGGGAGCCACTACCTGCGCGCGGAAAACCCCGAGGAGTTCGCCCACGCGCTGGCCGCGGTGCTGCGCGAGCGCGCCCGCTTTGATGAGCTGGCGCAGACCGGCTACGCGCACTCATGCGCGCTTACCTGGGAGCGCAGCGCCGAGCGGTTCGCGGCCTGGGTGCACACAGAGATCCACCAAAGCCGACCGCGGAGCACGTCTTCCTTAACAGTAACAGTACGTTGACCATCGACCGATGTGAGCCAGGCGCCGTCGTTGGCACACAAAAATCTGCGGCAAAATTTCAAAAGTTTTCAGTGCGAGCTTTCCCGGGAACTTTCGTATTGACCATCACCCCAGTGCTGGACGACAGTCGGAATGATGGTCAATTTAGGCTTTGTTGAAGGTCTGGTTCAACGCGCTTTAGATACTTCACCGCTGGCCTTCTCCCTCCTCCGAATAATTCGCGATGATGCAAGCTGCTTCCAGGACCTCGAGAATCTCTACTCTTCGCCGGCCGCGGTTAAGATGGCCGGCGCCGACTCTGCCGAGAGCTTGATCGGGAAGCGCCTCTTCGAGCTGTTTCCGGCCCACCGGTGTACGACCGTATGGGAGGACTACCGCCGCGTCGCCGACACCGGTGAGCCGATGCGCCATGAGGCGTACTACCAGGGCGAAGGAATCGACGGCTGGTTCGAGACGACGGCGTTTCGCGTCGACGAGTGCCATCTGGCGGTCTCCGGAACGAACATCACCGAGAAGAGACAAATCAAGGACAAGCTCCTGGTCGCAGAGGAGACCCTGGCCGCGGTCGTATCGATCGTTACCGACGCGATTATCTTTGTCGACTCGGAGCAGCGAATCACCAGCTTCAACGAGAGCGCGGAGCGAGTCTTTGGCTATGCCGCAGCCGAGGTCCTGGGTAAGTCCTTCGATTCCCTCATGCCCGAGCGCTTCCGAACTGGATACCTCGGCTTCACCACCGAAGCCGCCGCAGGGCACAAGCTACAGGAACGCCAGGCCGTCTTCGGGCTGCGCAAAAACGGCGAGGAATTCCCGGCCGAGGTGAGCATCGCCAAGGTGGAGGTCGCGGGAGCCCTGACCTTCACGGTCGCACTGCGGGACATCTCCGCCCACGTCCGCGCCGAAGAGGTCCGGGATCGGCAGGCGCACCTTGTAGCCTCCGCGACAGACAGCATCAGCTGCATGTCCACGGAAGGAATCATCCTCGACTGGAACCCGGCCTCCGAGCGCATTACGGGTTACTCGGCTGCCGAGGTGATTGGTACTTCGGTCTTCGACCTCCTGGACAAGACGATCCTACCGGCGGATCACGACAAGATTCGCGCCGTCTACGAACGGCTCGGCCGCGGCGAGCTCGTTGAGCCGCAGGAGCTGGTTCGCCGGCGAAAGGACGGCAGCATGTATGAGTCGCGGATGACGCGCTTCGCGATCCGCGATGGCAGCGGCGCGGTGGTCGCCATCGCCAACACCCTGCAGGACATCACCGAGCGCAAGCGTCTGGAGCGCCACCAGGCCCTGCTCGCCACGGTGAGCTCGTCGCTGGTGGAGTCGCTCGACTACGAGCAGACGCTTGCCACGCTGGCCCGGCTCTGCATTCCGTCGTTCGCTGATCTGGCGGTGCTCTGCCTCATCACTGGGCCTGCATTTCGCTACCTCGCCGTCCACGCCGACCCGCAGAAGCAGGCCAGCGCGCAAGCGATCCTCGACCATCCCGACTTCCAGACCCGGCAGTACTCTCCGCTGCGAGAGGCCATCCGAACCGGAAAGCCGTTTTTGTACTCCTCTTTCGCCCGCGAGCAGTACGTCCAGACTCTGTCCCAGAACCCGCTCTACGAGTCGGTCCGGCAGCACGAGATCGGCTCGCTCCTGTGCGTTCCGGTAGCGATCCGGGGCAAGACCATCGGGGCGCTCGGCCTCGGCTACGCGGACTCTCACCGGGCCTACTGCGCGGCGGATTTGCCCGTGGCGGAGGAGATCGCCTATCGCGGGGCGCTGGCGATTGAGAACGCGCGCCTGTACAAAGAGGCGCAGGACGCGGTTGCCGCGCGCGACAACCTGCTGGCCTTCGTCTCTCACGACCTTGGGAACCTGCTCAATCCCATCCAGCTGATGGTCGACCTGCTGCGGCGGCGGACGCCGGACACGGAGGGGCGCTCGGACAAGTTCCTGGAGACCATCGACAGGTCTTCGACCCAGATGAAGTTCCTGGTGGCCGATCTGCTCAGCTTGGCCAACCTGCAGGCCGGCACGCTGACCATCCAGCCCATGCCGGTGGACGTGCCGACCCTGCTGAGCGAGGTGGTCGCCGCCGCCGAGCCGCTGGCGGCGATGAAGCAGGTTCAGATAGCGCGATACTCGGCGGACGAGCTGCGGCAGATTGTCTGTGATCCGCAGCGAATCTTTCAGGTGCTATTCAACCTCGTCAATAATTCCGTCCAGTATGTATCGCTCCTTGGTCGCATCGAGCTTCGCCTGAGTAAGGTAGGAGGCGAGGTTCTGTTCGCGGTTCACGACAACGGGTGCGGCATCCCGGTCCATCGCCTGCCCGAGCTCTTCAAGCGCTTCTCCAAGGGCGAAGCGGGACACAACGGGCTGGGTCTGTATCTGGCCAAGAGCATCGTCGAGGCGCACGGCGGCAGGATCTGGGTCGAGAGCGAGCTTGGCCAGGGGAGCACGTTCTTCTTCACCGTGCCGCAGCCTTTTTGAAGTGAGGCTGCCGCCGCCTATTCGAGGAAGCGGAACTCGGCCTTGAGGGAGTCGGTAGTCGCCGGATCCAGGGAGCCGGCCAGCGCGTCCACCGCCAGCGCGTAGAACGTGCGGTCGCGGCTGAGCAGCACGAGCTCGCCGTGCAGCTGCCCGAGCTGCTTCAGGCTCACCCGCCGCGCCGGCTCGCCGCCCAGCCGGTCCTCCGTCTCCTTGTCGGACGACAGCAGCCCGAAGCGCCCGTGTCCGTACTGGCGGACCTGCTCGAGGAACCAGGTCTGATCCTGGCCGCGCTCCAGGGCGTGGATGGCGATGACGGTCACTGCATTGCGGCCGTTTTCCCACTTCATCATCGTCCCGAGCGGCCGGATCTCGTCGGGGGTCACGTCCGTGTGGTGCCACCCTGCCGCGGACGCCGCCGGCGGCCGGAAGAAGAATCCCATGCGCTGGTCGCTGAGGGCCTCGCCCTCCCAGGTCAGCGGCGCGAGCGCGCCGAACTTGAAGCCCGCGAGCACCGCCCGCGCCCACTCCCCGCCGCCCGCCATCGCGGCGGGCCGTCCCCACAGCATGACCTGATGGGCGTGCCCGTCGCCGGCCGCCGACACCAGCTGCTGCGCCAGCACGAGGCCGTCCAGCTCGTGCTCGACCGCGGTCGACAGGCCCGGCAGCCCGCCGAGCGGCACCGCGAGCGGACGGATCCGGCGCCCGCGCGGGCCGGGCGGCACCAGCTTCCGGGTCGCCGCCTGGTGATACGCGCCCGCCTCGACCTCGGCGGTCTCGGCGATGACCAGCCCGTGCAGACCCGCCTCCGGCTCCTCGAACACGAGGGTGGCGTCCTGGTTGTGCTGGCGCGCCGCGGCGCCGGCCCAGATGCGCAGCGTCCCGGGGGGCTTGCGCCAGGTGAGGCCCTGCGCGAAGTCCCGATAGACCCCGCGGCGCAGCGCGTACGTCGCCCCGATCGCGGCCTGCCCGTCGGGCAGCGCCAAAAGCTCGCGGCGCACCGCCTGCCGCGCCGGCTCCGCCAGGAACTCGATCCCGGACAGGCCCGTCTGCAGCAGCGACTGACCTTTGTCCGAGAACGACTGCTCGTACCAGGTCATGGTCAGGTAGGCCACATCGCCATGGAAGATCACTCCCAGCAGATACTCCAGGGGCTGCTTGGGGTGACGGTAGCGCGCGAACTGCACGGTCTGCCCGGCGACCACCGCCGACCACGGCGGCCCGGCTACCGGCTCGACGCCGAGGGCAGTGGCGTTGCGGGTAAGGGTAGTCTTTTCGAAGTCCGCCCGGCTGGTTCCGTTCAGCGGCTCGGGAATCAGCACCAGGTACGCCTCCGGGCTGCCGTGCACCAGGCCGACCTCGGCGCCGTCGTTCATGCGCGCGAGCTCTTCGCCGACGGCGAGCTGCCAGCCCTCGCTGGGTCGCAGGCTGAGGCCGTAAGAGGCGCTCTGGAAGACCCCGCCCTGGACCCGCCAGCCGACGCCGCGCTCGTCGGTGACGGTGTGTACCTTGGCGCGATCGCGGACCGCCCCCGGCAGCAGGTGGAAGGCGTCCGCGAACGCCAGCAGCGCCTTCTCATCCACCTGCCCGGCGAGCCCCCAGGACAGCACCTGGTAGGCGTGGCCCTGGTGGAAAAAGACCGTGTTCACATAGCGCAGATCGACGCCGTTGATCTTCCCGGTGACCTGGTAGCGGACCGCCGGCTGCTTCTCGAACTTCAGGTCCACCATCGACACCAGCTGCCGGTCCTCCAGCGGCATGTTGGAGACGAGCAGCTCGGCGAGCTGGCGGGGCTTGTCGCCACCATAGGACTCGACGATCACCGCGCCGTAGCGATCGGTCAGGCCGTGGCCGGACTCGGAGGCGCCGGCGATGGCGTCGGGCAAGAGGCGCTGCACCTCTTTCTCGGGCAGGAGCCGCCAGCCGGGGCCGGGGACCGCCAGCCGGAACTGGTAGTCCGGGTCGACGATGGGCAGCGCCCCGGCGACGTGGGGGAGGAGCTTGTTGCAGCCAAGGAGAGCAAAAAGGAATATCCAGCATGCGGCCCAGCGCTTCATGGGCCGAACTTACCTGCGCAGGTCAGACCTCTACCAGAAGAAAAAGGACCGAGCGGTCTGCCCGGTATGGCGGGTATGGCGGGTATGGCGGGTATGGCGGGAGCCGCTCGATATCGCTCCGCAAGCGCTCCCACGTAAGCAGCCGGTGCGCGCCTGGCGACGGGGATTCCCGGCCGCGACCCCGCGCACCCTGAGGTCCGCTCAGTCGCCGGCGCGGCCCGCTGCGTCCCGCGGCGCTAGCGCAGCCACAGCGGCCACTCGGACGGCTCGCAGTCGAGCGGAGCGTGCAGCGGAGTCTCGAGGATGCGCGGCGCCTCCTGCTCGGCCAGCACCGCGATGAGCGCCGCGCGACCGAACAGCGCCGGCATCGACGGGACATTGCCCGGGGGAGTCACCCGCCCATCGCCATCGAGATCGAGCCAGACCGGATTGGTGAACCCGATCGGCCGCGCCTGGCCGGCGTTGACCGCGCCGATGATGTCGGTAGGGAGCGGCTCGTTGCCGACGACCACCGCGGCGATCCAGCCCTCGCTCGGCACCGCCACCTGGATCGAAGTCCGCAGCGACGGGTGGGCGCGGTAGGTGATCGGTACCTCGGCCACTTGCTCGCCGTTGCGATAGACGATGACCCGGCTGATGTCGATCCAGCCCGCGGCGTCCGCCCACAGATCGACCTTTACCTGACCGCCGGCCACCGCCACCGTCTCCCCCATCCCGTGGCCGTCGACCTTGAGGTGGACCAGGGGGCCGTTGGTGGCGATCGCCTGCATGTTGAGCATCGCCGTCCGCACATCGTCCGGCAGCACGCGGCTCGGCTCGTCGGTGGGCAGGCGCAGGAACGTACGCGGGTAGCCGGCCCGCAGCCAGTCGGCGCGGTGGGTGTCGCTGTTGCCGACCCCGGTGACACGGTGGCCGCGGTTTAGCAGATAGAACCAGTCGCGCAGGACCGGCGTAATCGTGAGCGGCGTGTTCTCGTAGCCGTTGATGACCTCCAGGCCATCGAACAGGCCCTCGGCGGCAAGCGGCTGCCCGGGCTGCCAGCGCAGGTTGTGGAAGTACCCCAGATCCGGTCCGAGCCGCGGGTGATTGACGACCACCAGCGGCTGCCCGGGCAGCTGGTGGATGATCGGGAAGTAGGTCGGCGCGTCGATGCTGCCCCACGGCCAGCGCTGCCACTCCGGGGCGCCGAGCAGCGAGCCGGCCGGATCGTATTTCACCGGAAACACGCCGATGTGCCCGAGGTCGAAGCCGTACTCGCTGCCGGGGATCGAGACCGCGTACTTGGTCAGGCCGAGATCTTTTATCTCGGGCTCCATGTCGTAGTGGAAGACGTGCTCGGTCGGCACCAGCACCGCGACGCCCGAGCAGACCTCGGACACGACCCGGTGGAGCGTCGGCAGCCGCGAGTCGCTGCTGATCCGGCTGTGGATGTGCTGATCCGAGCCCAGCCAGCCCGGCTCGGGCAGCCGCACCGAGTGCTCGAGCACCACATCGACCGGCACGACCTGCCGCTTGTCGATGCGGACATCGACCCAGACCGACTCGTACTCCATGCCCTGGATGACGCGCAGCCGGTAGCTGCCGGAGGGCACCTGGACCAGGCCCTTGCCGTAGGGGAGCATGACTCCTTCGGGGACCCCATACACCCCGGAGGCCAGGGTGGACATCACGCTGCCGTCCGAGCGGAAGTCGAGCTTCTGCTTGGGATCGGCGGGATAGAAGATCACCCGCGCCGGCATCGGCAAGAGGTCGTCGCTGGAGCGGACGGTCAGGTGCACCGCCGGTCCGAGCGGAATCGCGACCGGCGTGGTGCGCGCGGGCGGGCCGCCGGTGCCCAGGTCGGAGCTTCCGACCGGTTCGGCCTCGCATCCGAGCAGGGCGAGCAGCGGCACCAAAGTTCCCCACGCCCGACAGCGCTGAATTGACATGACGTCAATTTACCTCGACAGGGGGTGCCGATGGCAATGGGCGTGTGGCAACGCATTTCTTTCGTGCCCTTGTGTCCGGCCGCTTGCGCGTTGTATGCCGTGAGCATGCTTACCCACCTGGCTCGTCCGGTTCGGTCTTTCCTTTCGTGTCACAGCTCACTTCCGCGGTCCGTCAGGCGGCGGCCCCTGCCCCGCCTCGCCGTCCTGCTGGCGCTGGTCGGGGTGTCTGCCACGGCCACTGCCAGCGCCAAAGGCAAGGGAGGCGCCGCCGCCGACTCGCGCAAGTGTCCGCCGGGGGAGACAACGGTCAAGGTCGCGCCGCTCGAGCTGAAGCTCAAGTGCAAGGACGGGTTTCACGAGTGCGAGACCGACATTCCCCTCAAGGCCCAGAACTGCACCGGCGGCTTCCTGGAGTTCACCAAGCTCGAGATGTACGAGCACGACCGGCGGAGCATGGTCCTGGAGTTCAGCCCCGCCGCGATCGTCCCGCCCGGCGCCACCTGGAAGGAGCAGGTGCCGTGGACGACCCCCGGCGAGGTCGAGGCGGTGGTCTACTTCCGCCCCTCGGGCGGCAGCGACACCGACGCCGCCCGCGGCCAGGTCAAGGTCGTCAACCGGGCGCTCGACGATGCCAAGAAGAGCTGCGAGCGCTGCAGCGGCACCTGGGGCCGGTACGGCATCAACCAGAACGAGGGCTGCAACTGCAAGTCCCCCGACGCCGACAAGACCTGCTATGACGGCGACGAGTGCAAGGGCCAGTGCCTGTTCATGCAGTACGACGGTCGCGGTCGCGAGGTCGGCAAGTGCAGCGATCACGAGCGGCTCAGCGGCTGCCTGGAGATCATCGCCAAAGGGGCCAGCAAGCTGCCGGTTCGCCTGCCGCCGCCGCGCAAGCTGCCCACCTGTCTCTAGCGACCGGACGGCCGGTCGGGCGCCACCCGGCCGGGCAGCGTTCCGCGCCGCTTCCCCGGCGCTTGCTCGGCACGCACGGGCCTGACGGACAGCGCGTCCGCGCCGCGCGCGCTTCTGCTACGCACCCTGAGGACCGCGAGCGCGCCGCGGCGGCCCTGTGCAAGCTTCGCAGCGGTGGAGCAGTCCGCCTCCGCGAGCCCCTGCGCCTGCGCCACTGCGACGGGCGCGCGATCGGCTGCCACGCGCATCTGGCAGTGACCGGCGACCCGCGGCGGGGACCAATCCTCTGCCAGCTGGTGGAAGCGGCGGCCGCCAGCGACATTCCCGCGGCCCCCGCCGAGCTTGACGCCGAGCAGCTCTTGCACTCGGTGGGGGACAGTCTGACGAGCGGCTTTGTGTTTCAGCTGACCGGGCAGCTGCCCGGCCCGGAGTCCACCGGGCTGCGCTTCAGCTACCTGCGCGCCGAAGCAACTTCCCTCCTCGAGCTTCCCGAGCAGGCCCTTCCCATCGACGCCAGCTTGCTGCTTCGGCAGCTTGCCGAGAGCGACCGCCAGCAGCTGCTGCGCGCTCTGCAGCTCGCGCAGCACGATCATACTCCGGTGGACCTGCAGCTCCGCCAGAAGACCTCTTCCGGAGCCAGCCGCTGGCTCCACCTTCGCGCCATCGCGCGGCGTCCGCCAGGCCCCCTACCCCGCTGGGAAGGAGTAGTCCTGGACATTACCGAGCGTAAGGTCGGCGAGCAGGCGCTGGCCGAGCGCGAGGAGCGCCCGCGCGAGCGCAGCGGGGCGCAGCTGGCCGCTGAAGGTGGGGTGCGGTGGGACAGCATGAAGCTGAACCTCACCGATCTAAGAGCGGCCGAGGCGGCGCTGCGGCGGAGCGAGGAGCGATACCGCGCCTTCGTCGAAAACTCCGATGACGTCATCTTCCAGTGCAGCCCGCAGGGACAGCTCCTGTTCCTGAATCCGGCCGGAGCGCGGCTGTTCGGCTACCGCGCCGAGCAGCTGCACCGGCGCAGCCTGTTCGAGCTCATGCGGCCCGAGATCCTCGATGCCACGGTGCAGCACCTGCAGCTCATCCTGCAGTCGCGGCGGCGCCAGACCGCCGAGTTCGCGGGCACCATGGAAGGCCACCTGCGGGTGTTCTTCACCAGCGTCGTGCCGCTGTTCGACTCCAGCGGCGCCATCGAGTCGCTCATCGGCATGGCGCGCGACATCACCGATCAGCGCCGCACCGAGCAGGTGCTGCTGAAAAAAGAGATGCTGCTGCGCGAGACCGGGCGCATGGCGCGCGTCGGCGGCTGGGAGTGCGACCTGCGCGAGCTGTCGCTGGTGCTGTCCGAAGAGGTCTACCGCGTGCTCGAGATCCCCACCGATTCCGAGGTCGCCATCGAGAAGGCGCTGGCCTGCCTGCCGCCCGAGTCGCTGGCCGCGGTGTGGCACCTGGGCTCGCAGGTCACCCCGGACAACCCGCGCAACGACCTGGAGATGCAGATCATCACCAGCACCGGCCGACGCTGCTGGATCCGCGCGCAGTGCGAGGTAGTGTACGCCGGCGCCGAGCCGATCCGCCTGCGCGGCACCGTGCAGGACATCGATGATCGCAAGCAGGCCGAGTTCGAGCTGCGCAGCCGCTCGGCCGAGCTGGCCCTGGCGCTCGATCAGCGCGAGGAGGCGTACTCACTGCTCGACGGCCTGTTCTCGACCGCCTCGGTGGGGCTGGCGTTTTACGACACCGAGCTGCGCTGCGTGCGCATAAACCAGTACCTCGCCGACCTCACCTACCGCCCCGCCGAGGAGCACCTCGGCCACCGCCCCGGCGAGATCGCCGCCGAGCTCGGCGCCTTGCTGGAGCCCTACCTGCTGACCGTCATCGCCACCCAGGCGCCGCAGAAGAACATCGAGTGGGCGCGCGAGTACCCGCCGGACTCGGGGCAGATCCGCCACTGTCTGGTGACCTTCTACCCGGTGCAGAACACCCGCGGCCACGTCCTGGGCGTCGGCTCGGTGGTCATGGAGATCACCGACCAGAAGCGCGCCGAGACCGCCCGCCTGGCGATCGAGACCAAGGTCCAGCAGGCGCAGAAGCTGGAGAGCCTGGGGGTCTTATCGGGCGGCATCGCCCACGACTTCAACAACATCCTCACCGGCATCCTCGGCTACGCCGACCTGGCGCTTTTGCAGCTTGGGCACGACAGCCCCGCCGCCCCGAGCATCGATCAGGTGGTCCTGGCCGCCCGCCGCGCCGCCGAGCTCACCCGGCAGCTGCTCGCCTACTCGGGCAAGGGGCAGTTCATCGTCGAGCCGATCCACCTGGGTGAGCTCGTGCGCGAGATGAGCCAGCTGCTCGGGCTTAGCATCTCGCGCAAGTGCGTGCTGCGGATCGATCTGGATCCCAAGCTGCCGTGCGTGTCGGCCGATGCGTCGCAGATGCGGCAGGTGGTGATGAACCTCCTGCTCAACGCCTCGGAGGCGATCGGGGATCGCAGCGGCACCATCACCATGCGCCTGGGCTCGCGGCAGTGCGACCGCGAGTGGCTCGCCCACAGCCGACTGGGCGACGAGCTGCCCGCCGGCCTGTACGTCTGCATCGAGGTCAGCGACGACGGCTGCGGCATGCCGCCCGAGACCCTGGCGAAGATCTTCGATCCGTTCTTCACCACCAAGTTCACCGGCCGCGGCCTCGGCCTGTCGGCGGTGCTGGGGATCGTGCGCGGCCACCGCGGCGCGATCAAGGTCCAAAGCGAGGTCGGCGTCGGCACCCGGTTCAGCGTCTACCTGCCGGCCATCGTCCGTCCGGTGCTGCCCGGCCGCGCCCCGCGCCAGAGCCGCCGCGCCGGCTTCCGCGGCAGCGGCGCGGTGCTGGTCGTCGATGATGAAGAGGCGGTGCGCGGCCTGGCGAGCAGCATGCTCAGCCAGATGGGCTTCGAGGTGCTGTGCGCGCGCGACGGGGTCGAGGCGGTGCAGGTGGTCGCCGACCCGAGCCGCCCGGTGCGGCTGGTGCTGCTCGATCTGACCATGCCGCGCATGGACGGTGAAGAGACGCTCAACGCCCTGCGCGGGATGCGCCCCGAGCTGCCGGTCATCCTCAGCAGCGGATACAACGATCCCGCCGACAGCGACCGCACCTCGCCGCGCGGCGCCAACGGCTTCATTCAGAAGCCCTATCTGTTCGATCAGCTGACCGAGGTCGTGCGCAAGGTCCTGAGCGGCAAGCGCTCGCGAGCCTGACCTCGCCGATCGCCGCCCGCCCTTTTGCGAAAGGGTTGCGCTGGCCGGAGCCGCGAGCTAGGAAGGTGGACTCTTTCCCAGCGAGGCCCCCTATGCCGACCCGTCCGCTCTCCGACTCCGCCGTGTCGCGGCCCTCCTCGTCCTCTGCAGTTGGCCCGGGCCCGCTGCCCCGCCGGCGGCGCGCTCGTTTCCGGTGGCTCGCCGGCGCCGGTCTGCTGGCGCTGCTCGGTGGCGCGCCGGGACCGCACGCCGGACCGGCAGCGGTCAGCCGGTGGACCTCGCCACCGCTCGCCCGGGCGGCAGCGCCGGCGGAGAGCGCCGACGCCCAGCTGACCCGCCTGCTCGACACGTTCTTTGACGAGTACCAGGGCTACTATCCCACCGAAGCGACCATCGTCGGCCTGCACCAGCACGACGGCGAGCTTGAGGATCT
>DAOMZC010000054.1:0-15750 GCA_035437965.1 Pseudomonadota bacterium | reverse complement strand
GCCTCGCCTCCGGCCAGCGCCCGCAGGAGCTCGCGCCGGGGCAGCGGCGCCACGAAGCGCTCGCGCTCGGCACCATCACCGCCGGAGGGCGGCCAGTCCGCCGCGCCTGCCGCGACGATCGGGGCGGCCGGCTGACCGCGCAGCGGCCGCCGCATGTCGGAGAGCATCCGCTCGATCGGCGTCACCCCGGCCACCGGATCCTTGCCGAACTGCCAGCCGTAGGCCAGCGCGCCGGCCAGCTTGCCCTCGATATAGATCGGCGAGCCGGACATCCCGGCGGCGATCCCGCTGTGGACGAGCCGCGGATCGTCGGAGTCGATGAGGATGAGGTCCATCTGCGGCAGGAAGTTGCGCAGGACGCCGACGACGTGCACCGCGAAGCGCTCGGGGTGGGTGCCCTTGAAGACGGTCAGCCCGTAGCCGGTCATGCCGGCCCGCACCTCGCGCACCGGGATGATCGGGGTCGCCGGCAGCGGCCGGCTGGCGGCGGGCGCGACGTCGGGGCTAGTCGGCGGTCCAGGCGCCGTCGGGGTCGCCGAGGCGAGCTTGGGCGCCGAGGTCGGCGTCGCTGCCGCTGCCGCCCCCCCGTGCAGCGCCCAGCACAGGCTGGCGATCGCCAGCCCGCGGTTTCTCAAGTGGCCATGGCCGTGACCGTGGCTTCGCTGCGCTGCCCCGAAGCCCTGCCCTCGCCCCTGCCTAGACCGAGTCATCGTGTCCCTCAGTCTAAGAGGACCGCTACGGGGCGTCAAACGGGTTCAGGCCCCGCTCACAGGCCCTTTAGCAGGAAGCGTAAGGCGGCGGGAAGTCGCTGCGCCCAGTAGACCTCGTTATGCTGCGCGCCGGCCTGGACCACGTAAAGCAGGGTGTCGTCATCCCGCCCGAGATCGCGGTAGCCGAGATCGCGGTAGGCCCCGGCCAGCTCGCGGGTATTGTCGACATCGTCGCGGCTCGCGCCGCTGTCGCCGCTGTCGACATAGACCCGGCCCGGCCGCTGGGAGCTGCCCTTGACCGCGCCGATGATGTAGCGACCGTCCCACCAGGTCGACGGCGAGAAGGCGCCGATCCGCCCGAACACGTCGGCCCGCCGGGCCCCCGCGTAGGCCGAGATGAGCCCGCCCAGCGAGGAGCCGATCACGGTCGTGGCAGCCCCGTCCGGCACCGTGCGCAGATCGCGGTCGATCACTGGCTTTAGCTCCTCGATGAGGAAGCGCAGGTACTTGTCGCCGCCGCCGCCGTTGTAGTCGGGATCGTCGCCGACGGTCGGCGTGTACTCGTAGATGCGACCGCCGGTGTTCTCGGGGCCGACGACCAGGACCTCGGGGAGAGAGGCGCCGGGGTCGAGCGCGTCGATGCCGCGGTCCAGGGTCTCGGCGACCTTCCAGGTGTTGCCGCCGAAAGCGTAGCGGGGGTCGAACAGGTTCTGACCGTCGTGCATGTACACCACCGGGTAGCGGCCCAGCGGGTTCTCGGTGTAGCTCGGCGGGTAGTAGACCCAGACGCCGCGGCGGTTGCCGAGGATTGTGGAGGCGAACGACGGGTAGCGCCGCTCGTAGCGGCCGGCGCCCGAGCGGAAGTGCGGGTAGACGTCGACAGTCTGGCCGGGCAGGGCGCGGTAGTTGGCGCCGCGCGACCACGTCGCGTCATCGAGCAGCGGCTTCCACTCAAGGGGCGTGGTCAGGCCGCGGATGCTCACCTGGTAGGTCGTGCTGTCCACCCGCCGCATGACCTGGCCGCTCATCCACGACAGCGGCGCCACCGAGCCGCGCACCGCCAGCTGGCCAAACCCCGGGTCCTTGGGATAGTGCACGCGCAGCACTGTGTCGCCGGCCAGCGGCAAGAGCTCGCTCTCCGGGGTGGTCGTCGGGTCCACCAGCTGCGCGGGAGCCGGGTCCGCGCCCGGGTCGGACGGCGAGTCGGCGCAGCCGGGCGCCGCGAGCAGGGCCCAGGGCAAGGCCCAGACCAGCAGCGGACCCACGCGCAAGAGCGATCGCCGGGCGCCGCGCGCCGAAGACGGGGAAGCGCCGCCCTTTGCGGGGTCAGCGCGGAACTTCGCAAAAAGATTGAAGGGGAGAGCCCACATGCAGGGAACATACTCCCGGCCGGTGGGCGTTGGAAGCGGGGAAGCGGGCGGGAGCGCCGCCCTCGCCCGGACTCGGCGAGAGCGGCGGCGGACCTTTTTAGGTGGTCCCGGGCTTGATGATGATGTTGCCGAGCGGCGCCGAGTAGTACTGGCGTACGTCGTCGGTGCTGCCGCCGGTGACGGCGTACAGGACGGCGCCGCAGGCGGCGCTCGTGCAGGCGGCGGTCGGGGTCGTGCCGCTCAGGGCGCCGGTGACCGGATCCCAGTTCATGCGCGCGTTCTGCATGATGTCGCCGAAGAAGCCGCCGGGCAGCTTGCCCGCCCCCTGGACGTACAGGAGGTTGGCACCGCCGGGAGCGCCGTCCGGCCAGCCGCTGCGCTGGTGCGGGTTCTTGATGGTGTCGCCGCTCATCGTCATGACCAGGCGGTCGCCGAGGTTCTTGCCGGAGACCACCGGGTCGGGGATGGTGTCAAGGTACGCCTGGAACGACTCCAGCGAGCGCCCGAGCCCGTCGAACAGATCGTCGGGCTGACCGGCGAACGCGCCGTGCGGATCGTCGAAGAAGCCGCCGAAGGTCACGTGCGGGGTCAGGCCCAGCTTGAAGGCGTTGGCGGTGACGATGAGGGTCTCGACCACCGGCTGCATGCGGTTGTCGGTCGCGACCAGCGGTCCGGCCCAGGTGGCGGCCTGACCGGGCTGAACCCGCAGCTGGGTGCCCAGGTTCTGCACCACCAGCGACAGCGCGGTCTGCGCGTCCTTGGCGGAGGTCGAGTAGGTCGGCCGACCGGCCCAGCGGGTCAGGCCGAGCAGCGCCGTGTAGTACTGGCTGTACAGATCCTGGTGCGCCTTGTCACCCAGGCGGTTCATCAGCTGCGAAGCGGCGCTGGCGAACAGGCCGACCATGGCGTTCTGGTCGGTGACTGCCGACAGGGCCGGCGAGCCCGGCGAGGCCGGGTTGTAGTTGGGGCTCTGACCGCCGCGCTGGATGCCGATGGCCGGGACCAGCGAGTGCAGCGAGGTCTGCAGCTGCGCCGCCGCCGAGAGCATGCTGACGTTGCCGTTCATGGCGACGGTGGTGACGTTGCCGTTGAACGCCGGGAAGTTCGAGTGGGCCTGGCTCTGCCCGCTGACGAACACCGTCCACGGCTTCTTCTCGCCGAACGCCTTGCCGTCGATGATACGGCCGTAGTAGGGGTTCCCCGAGGGCAGCGTGAGCTGCTTGAAGCGCGAGGAGATCGGCGCGCCCGTGGTCATGGGGTTGAGCGCCGTGTTGGCGGGATCGAACGTCTTGATGGCGTTCGGGACCGCAACGAGCTGGGTGGCGCGGCTCATCGCACCGTTGCCCAGGATGAGGTTTACCATCAGGCTCCGATTGACCGCCGCCTGAGCCAGGGCGCTGCCGCCCATCTTCTCAAGCATGTCGAGCGCCCGGGTCGGGCCAAGGCCAAGGGCTGCGCTCGCGGTGAACACGCCACGTACAAAGTCTCGGCGGGAGGCGCCCCGCAATCCGATGTCTTTTTTCATAAGTTCCTCCCTAATCACACATGGCGACGGTGCCGACCATTGATGCCACGGCCAGACGGCGCCGATCGAGCGCGACGGTGACCTGAGCGGTAGCGTCGTTAATCATGCTAGTGCACGCGGCCAGCTGATTCGCGCTTGGGGTCGCGCCCATGAGGCACGCGAAGCCGTCCGCATCGCAGGTATTATTGTTGAACAGCTTGGCGCCGGTGCAGGCAGTGACTGCCGCCGGATACGCACCGTCCATGTTGGCGGCCGTGACCCACTCTTCAGCGGCGGCGATCAGCACGTCGTGCAAGCTGACCAGGCTGCTGGTGGTGTCGCGGATCGTCTCGGAAGCGCGACCGGGGAAGTTCGCCACGCCCCAGACTCCCTGCGCCTTGGTGAGCAGGGCGCCGGCGCTGTTGGCGGCGGTGTTGGTGACGTTGACACCGCGCGACGACAGGATGGTGGTCAGCCAGTTGTAGCGGACCTTGCCGCACGAGTGCAGCTTCTCGCCAACCGCCGGAGAGACCTGGCGCCCGTCGGTGAAGATGTTGCCGACGTTGCCCAGGATGTCGTCGTGGTTAAGCCCGTAGTCCGGTCCCTGGGCCTGCTGAGTGGCCTGCTGGGGATCGACGGGAGTATTGGTCTCGCTGCCAGGATTATTGCAGTAAGCTAGGCCGAGCGCCCCAACTAGGCACAGACCCCGCAGGAAAGATTGCTTTTTGCGCATCTTTATCTTTCTCCTCGCTGTGGCCTAGAAGTTGACAAACGAGTCGCTGGTGAACACCGAGCGAACGCTCTTCTTCAGGTTCCAGTTATTGCCCATAAGTTCAGTCGTCAGCTTCGACGCCAGATCGGTGGTGAGGGTCGCACCGTCGTCGATGACGTCCGGCCGCGACATACCCCAGTTCCAGATCCGGTTGACCATGCAGGACGCGAACGCCGGGTCCGCGGCCACCGCGGCGGCGAACTCCGTCATGTCCTTGGTCGGCTTGCCCAGGCGCCAGGCCGTGGTCTCGCCAGCCGGGAGCCAGTCAACCAGCTTCGCAATCGGACTATTAGGCACCGGCACCTGGACCTGCACGGTACCCTGCGGAGCGCCAGCCGCGTTGAAGTTGGCGAACAGCGGCGCCTGGTGATTCATCGTGCCGTGGCAGTTGGCGCAGATGATCGACTTGTCGTCCTGGAAGTCGATGAGCGGCTTGGCCGCATTCTGGTTACCCGTGATCGAGCTGAACGGCCACGGATTGACGTACGAGCCGCCCGGGTGCTGCTCCGGAGTGCCCGAGGTCTCCGCGGGGAACTTGGTGCAGGCAAAGGTCTCCTGCACCCAGCGGACGCGGCGGAAGGCCATGTTGGAGAAGAACTGCGCCTGGACACCGGCGTCGGTGAACACACCGACGGCGGACGCGTTCGGGCAGGTCGCGGGAGCGAACGTGCCGTTGGTCGCGTTGAAGGTCTGGCAGGTCCCGGTGGTCGCCGTGAGCACCTGGTTGATCGGCTTCTCACCGACCACCAGCGACGCCGCGTAGTTGGGAGCGAAGTCAAGGTTGACCGTCGCTCCGTTCACGGTGATGTTGCCACCCATCTTGAACGTATCACGCCAGAAGTCGACCATCGCCGAGGCGAACGTCGGCCGGCTCATGTAGTCGTCGATCAGAGTCTCGTAAGCGGCCTTCTTGCCGTTACGGACGCTCTGGATCTCCGTCAGAGTCGGGTAGTTGCCAGTGAGCTTGAGGGCCGCCGAGCGGAGCGCCTGCTCATAGTCAACCACGGTGGTTACGGTAACTGCCGAGGTCAGGTCTGGGGTGGTACCTGCATCGGCAGTATTTGCACTGCCCGTTCCCGAACAGGCACCTAGCCCAGCTGCCAGTGCCAGCGATAGCGTCACATTGCCTGAGGGAAGCGCCCCGCGGGAAGTCCGGTCTCATCGAACGGTCCCGTCGGTGACGGAGAGAGCTCCGCGCTCGGCGGATGGACGCTACGGGATATTTGCGGAACGAAAAAGGAAGACCGGTGAACCAGTCTGGGCGGGAGCGGGAGCTCGACGGGATGGCGACAAGCTCGGCAGGCACTGCTCAACCAGCCTAGGGGGCGTCTGCATCCCTAAGGTTCGGGTAGGTAGGGAGCTGAGCGCTATGCCACAGGTCGACGATCCAGATCATACTGCGGGCTTGATCGACGCTGTAGACCCACATACGTTCCGCTCCGTCCAGTGAGGATCGAGATGGACTACGGAACAGATGCGAAACACACGCAGCGGCGGCAAGACTGCGAGCTGGACCTCACATTGCCTAATGACTAGTGCGACGGTGAGCAAGGCTCCAATCGTTCCGAGACAACATCCGAGGGCTTGCGGCAGCGACGGCGTAACTCTCAGGAACGATTGGGCTTTTCAGGATCGGCACCGTAAGCAAGCCAGGCAGCTGCTACGCCCAGGCCCTTAGCGAGCGCGGCCACGAGCGCCAGGCCGGCTCCGCCACCCTCGCCCCGCTCCCACCGGATAATTTGGGCGCGACTCACCCCCGAAAGTTCCACGAGCTTGTCGACGCTGAGACCTGCGGCGTGCCGCGTCGTGCGGAGCCGTCGGGCCAGCCCCGCGGCGATCTCCAACGTCAAAAACTTGTGCTCGTCGGTCACTGCCCTATTACTACCCGGTGCGATTGGTGCGCACTAGTAGGTCAAATCAGACACTAAGCGTTGTCGGCAGTTACATTTTATCATTGGATCGTAAGCGATCTAGTGCCATGCTCGGTTTTATGCCGCGCTTCCTTCTCTACACCCTCATCGCGACGGCCGCGCTAACCGTCGGGCTGCTGGTCCTCTCTACGCTGCCGCCGCCGGCAAAGCCGCACGAGCTGCCCGACGCCGTGGCGCTCGGCGGGCTCGTCCTAGTTTCTCTTATCGCGCTCGCGAGCTTGCTCTGGTCCAGACAATGAGCAGTACGCCAAGGACCCTCGCCAAGAATCGCCAAGCCTACAGCGCCGCCGCCCGCGTTGAGGTCGGGTTGGAGGTCGGCGAGTGGCCGAAGCTGGAGCGCCGACTTTATGTGCGGCTCGGGCGAGTCGAGCTCATGGGCGGCGAGGTTTGCGACGTAGAGCGCAAACGCGCCCACGCGCTGCTCGCCCGCATCGGCCTTGAAGATGAAGATTTTAAGTACCTCTGCCGCGCAGTAGACCAGCTGCGCTAATTCCAAGGAGCGTAATACATGCGATTTTTGCTCATTGCTCTCTGTGCTGCTCTCACCCTATCTGCTGGCTGCGACTCCGACCCGTGCGCGAGCAAGGAGACACGGGCCGCATTCGTCGGCCTGGGCGGGCCGCTCGGCGTCGCCGCGGTGCTGGCGCTCAGCTGCCCCCAGCCCGAGCCCGAGCAGCCGATCGCCGCGGTGCCGCAGGCCGGGCTGGTCGAGCAGCCCGACATGGCGCAGCCGGCCGACATGGCGAAGCCAGCGCCGGACCTGGCCAGCGCGCCGGACCTCAGCCCCCTGGACACTGACCACGATGGCATTCCCGATGCTACGGACAAGTGCCCAGCGCTTGCCGCTGGCGGACCCTCGGACCCGGCTCGCCTCGGCTGTCCAGCACCTTTCTACGTGGACTTCAGTAACAACATACTGTCCGCGGAGTCGGGTAGCTGGAGCCTATGGAATAACGTGTGGACGAGCGCCCCGGTGTACGACTGGACGCTATTCCGTCCGGTCGCTAGTACGCTGGTCATGCGCATCGACGTAGAGCGGTACAACCCATCCGCGGACCGTGCTGTCGTCGAATTTTCGTGGTCAGGGACCGTGGACATGGGCCAGCCGACCACGCAGATCGAGTGCCTGCCCCTCAAGAACCAGGGCTTGTATGACTTCCCTGCGAACCCGAGTGACCCGACGGTGCACACGTGCGAGCAGCGGACTCTACAGGCTCTGTTTTACGATGAGAGGGGCAACCCACTGAGCGGCGGCGCGGAGTGCGCCCCTCTCCCCGGGCGGCGCGCGGTAAATTGCGTGATGCAGTTTGGGACCTTGACCCCGTTGCCGTCTGACGCGAGCTACTTTTTCGTCAAGTTCAAGGCGACGGGGACTGTGTCGATCTCAAACGTCAAGGCGATCGGCAAGATCAAGGTTACTGCGCGTTAGAGCCAGAAGCCCGCGATCCAGGCCGCGCACGAGCCGGTGCCCGCAGACAAAGCAAAATCGAAGGTCTGCCCGTTCGAGCTCGGGCAGTCATAGTGCACAGTCGCCTGGAGCGTCGCCGTCAGTGCGACTTGAGGGCCGACGCCGATGCCCGTACCGTGGATCTTCCCGACCTCGGGACCCGCACCGCCAGTGAAGCGGGCTTCGATCTTGGCGCAGTTAGCCTGAGTCGGAACCGAGTTTCCCCAGGCCACCGTAGTCGGGCCGGGAGTCGTACTGTCAGTGTCGAGAGCAAGGTTGCCGCTCGCACCCGCTCCGAGGCTCGTCCTATCCCAAAAGGCGTAGTACCGATCGTCTTGCGCGTATCGCAGGTATCCCGAGGTCGAGATCGCAAAGAAGGTGGTGACAAAGTAGCAAGAGAGGTCGTCGCTCTTATACGACAGCGTCGCCTCGGGCGCGGTGGTAGAAACCACCCACGCCGAGATCGTCGCCGGACTGCCTGAGAGCTGCGCATACACCCAATAACGAGTGTTGGCGACGAAGTTCCCGCCGACCAAGGCCCGGGGGTTGATAGTCACCGGCGCGTTCATCACGACGACGGTATCGACCGGCCCGGCCGCCGTCGTGCCAGCCATGACAGCGACGAGCGGGCCGATCGTCATGCTTGTGGCGCTGGCGGCGACGACGGTACGCTTTACTTTGCCGCCGTACAGCATGAGGCGCGCGGCGGCTACGCCGTTGAGCAGTGCCTTGTCAAGCACCGCTTCCTGTGTGGCGTCGAGGTTTTCGCCGTTGAGGGGCGCGGTCAAGCTGGCCGGGAAAGCGGGAGATGAATCGGGGGTAAGGGTCGCAGGCATGGGAACTCCTAAATCACTTGGGAATGTTCAAGGCGCGGTTTTGGTAGGCGGTCTGACCCGAGGCCCAGCGCACGATCGACTGCACAGCGGGCCGCACGTTCTCTGCTACGGTGAGCGCTTGCAGCTCAGCCAGCACGGCTAGCTGCGCTCCGGCGCGGCCAGCGCGCAGCGTCTGTGCAGCGCGGCGACATGCCGCGATGACAGGGGCTCGGGGGTCACGCGCGGCGATGCCGTCCAGCTGCCTGCAGATGTCCATGGGGCTCATGAATCGACGAGCTCGGCGAGGGCGACGTAGTGGCCCGGCGACAGCAGCAAGTTGCGCTCCGGTCCGTTGACGAAGTGGATCGTCATCTCTCCCGAGTAGCCCGACGAAAACTGGCGCGGCGCGTCCAGGGTGTAGCCTTTGGTCAGATCTTCAGAGCTGACGGCCACGCCGTGAGGTCGGTGCAAGCACCAAACCACAACGGACTTGTTGCTCGGGACTCGGATCAAGCCACCACAGGCCAGCCACCGCGCTTCGGCGGGCTCAAGGCTCTGGCTGTCGGCCCCCAGCTTGGAAAGGGCCACCGGGACGTTGCCGAAGGTGCCGGGGGTCGGCCGCGGCTTGCGGCGCGTCAACCTCAAAAGCACACGCCCATCGCTCAAGGGCATCGGCGGGTTGTCTGCCTCGATCTCGACCCGCTGGCCCTTATGATCCCAGCCAAGGGCCCTTGGCGCGATCCACGACGGCAGCTTGGCCACAACGGCGCGCGCCTGGGCTGCCGCTTCGGCCGCGGCCTTGTGCTTGGCGGCTATCGCGTCCTGCGCTTGCTCGCTGTCCAGCATGGCGCGCACCCGTTCCGGCCCGAGCTGCGCCTTCTCAAGCTCCGACAGCTCGGCGACGCGCCGCGGGCGATTCTCCTGCTCGCGCTTGGCCGCGTAATCAGCAACGGACATAGGCTTTTCAGACATCGGGTTCACTCTTTCCCGGCGACGGTGCGCCGCTTGCGATGATCGGTTTTGCGCCTGGCGCGCGGGCTTCTCAGGGTGTCAGGAGGGGGAGGAGGCGCGGCGGGCGCAGCCGGTGCTGCGGGCGCAGCGTCCTTGTTCTCCTTGGCGTACTGCCGCTCGACGAGGGCGGAGAGCTCGGCGACCTCGGCGCGGGCGGCGGCGTAGCGAAGCAACTCCACCCAGCCCACTTGGGCCTGGCCAAACGTCGTCGCGCGGCTGGTCACAGCGATCTTGCCGCGGTCAGACAGGCGCTTGAAATGGAGCTCGGTTTGCTCCAGCTGCTCGGGCTGCTGCGCGGCGGCTTCTGCATTGCGCTCGCCATGAATCAGCGCCGAGACGAGCGGCTCGATCCGATATTCCGCCGCGCGCTTGGCGAGCTGCGCCCACGACTTGATCGTGCTGGGCAGGTCTGCGCCCTTGACGACGCGCGCCTTGGCAGCGTCGCACAGGCCAGCGTACAGGCCCTCGGCGCTGGGAGTGTTGCCAAGCTCGCCGCGCGCGATCTTCGCCGCCAAGGTCAGCTCTGCGTCCTGCTCGGCGTCGCGGACGCCGGGCAGCTCGCGCAGCGCTTCCCGCAGCGCCTGGCGTAGCGACGCATTGCAGCGCAGCACTTGCCGGATCTTGGCCTCATTAATGCCGCCGAGGCCAAGGAGCGAAGCATATTCGCCGTTTACGGCGCTCCCGCCGCTAGAGGTCTGGGACTGGGCGCTCACTGGCGCACCCGGCCGCGCTCTGAGCGAGAAGGCTTGGGAGCCTTCTGCTTCAGGCGCTTGGCGTCGCGCTTTAAGGATCTTGAGCCGGCTCGGGAAGGGGCAGCGGCCTTGGCTGGCTCGGTTGTGGGTTCAGGGTTTGACTCGGTCGTTGATTCCTGCATACCGGGGGATGGTAGTGGCCGAAGGTTCGCGGACCTCAAAGGAGCTTGTGCGACCTTCGCCAAGCTCTCGACACCATCACTGCGGAGAGCTGGACCACGTCCAAAGGAGTCCTACTATGAAGCGCTTCGCCTTTCCCCTCGTCGCCCTGTGCTTGCTATTCTCAAGCTGCCCGCAGCAGCAAACCGACGTAGAGCCGCGCAGCAGCAGCACCGGCATGTCCTATTGCTCGGGCGGTATGCTCTGGCTCCCTGGACACTCCGCGCCGAGCGGCGCTTGCCCCGATCCCGCGGTTGTCACAGAGCCGATGGGAGACTTGGCCTGATGACTCCCTTTTCGGACGGCTGGCTGAGCGCCCTTCAGAAGATCGTCCATTCGATCCTCGCGACCTCGACGGAGATTGATTACAGGGCGCTCTATGGCGGGACCGTCCTATTTGCCCAAGGGGAGGACGCGACCATACAGCCGGACGGCTCGATCGTCTTCAAGGATTCCAGCAAGGTCACGGTGCGCCCAGACGATTCACGCCTCGGCGACTCCCTCGTCTGTACGCTGCGCCGGCCCGAAGGTTATTCGACGGTGCCGGCCGCTGGCGCAGCCTGCTTGATCGGCTGGGACGGCTACGACCCGAGCGAGCGCTACGCGGTCATGGCCGCGGACTCAGGGGCCGCTGCGCAGGCGCTACAGCTGCAGGCGGTGGACGCGATGAAGCTGGAGTCCAAGGTCGTGCATGTAGCCGCCCAGGCTTCCGCGCTGATTGAGTCCCCCCGGGTAAATCTGGGAGACTCCAGCGGCTCGACGCTCTTAAAAAGTCCGGTTGGCACGGCGCTCGTAGGATTTGCCGTGGCTCTCGCCGCCAGCACCGATCCGGCAGTCGTGGGCGCGGCAAATGGCTTGCTGCTCGCGCTCACCGGCATGAGCTTGGTCACGATTCCGCCCGCTACGCCCCTATCACCGCTGCTCCCTACGAACGTAACCTCAAAGACGCGCGCTTCTTAAAGTTCTACTGAGTCCGTCGCCGACACCGCGATATAATACAACTCTATAGGGTCAGGGGTCGGCTGGCGGTAGTCGTCCTCCTGACAGTCGCTGTATCTCGTGCTGCTCGTGGTCAAGCCCGTCTCGGCGGCGCTCGGCACCTCGATCGGCGTCAGCTCCCAGACCGCCGAGGGGAGCCGCAGGCAATGGCTGTCGTGCACCTCGACGGAGTAGCCCCACTTGATAGGCGTCGTGAGCCCGTGGCGCGTGTGAGCGAAGCGGCCAGCCTTCAGAGAGCAGACGAAATAGATCTCTTCATCCGGCAGGCAAGACGGAGCGCATGCGCCGACCAAGTCGGCAACTAAGCCGCGACTGCCGCACCATGGCGGGCTGGGCGCGGCTACTCTCACGGACTCCGGCGGCCCGCCGCATGCGGCGAGCAGAGCGAGAGGGAGTAGGAGCCGCACTAGCTTGTACTCGGGATAAATTGCGCCTGGATACAGAATCCGGGGTTGGTCCATGAGGTGTCTGTCTTGAAGATGATCAAGTCACCGGCGGCGATCGTCAGGGTGTGCGTGGTGTCCGCGCCGAGGTGCGCCCCGCTTGCGATGCTGAGAACCGCCGCCGTCGCATTATAGGTCGGCGTGCTGCTCGTCGCCGCCTGGTACACCGTGAAGGCGCTGTTGCTCGGGGCCGCGGCGACAGTCCAGGTCCGGAAGTTCTTCAGAGTCCCGGCGCAGGGAGCCACCCAAGGCGCGACGTTCGTAGGAGTACCCCGGCCTGACTCAGTCATTTGAGAGAGTCCGAAGTAGTCACCGGCGAAGATCCAGCCCGCGCCGCCGGTTGTCGATACCTGGGCGAGCATGACCGCCGAGCCGCCGATCGTGGGCGCAGAGCCCGCGGTGACAGAAGACACCCGGCCCTGCGCATCCGTTGTCATGCTCGACGGATAGGCATAGGTGCCGGCGCTCCCGATGCTGGGCAGCGAGAGCGAGGTCGAGCCGCCCAGAGACACCGCACCGCCACCGGATAACCCGGTGCCGGCGCTCACCGTCAGCGAGCTATTCGCCAGGGCAGAATTAGGAACGGCGCTCAGGCTCAGGGATAGCGAGCTCCCGAGGCTGACAGCACCGCCGCCGGTTATGCCGCCCGACGTGTTCACCGTGACGCTGCTATTCGCCAGCGCAGCGTTAGGAACGGCGCTTAGGGACAAAGACAAGGACGAGCCGAGGGCCACCGCACCGCCGCCGGTGACACCGCCCGAGGTGTTGATCGTCACGCCGCTGTTTGCCAGCTTGACGTTTGCGATCAAGCCGTTCGCAATGTCCGCACCGACCAGAGCGCGGAGCGAAGCTGCACCGCTCGACCCGTCGGGGGTGGCATAGAAGAGATTGGCCGCGCCGCTCGGCGGCGGAGTAGAGGGAAGGGCCACAGGATGGAGCTTGCCGTCGACTGAAGAGAACTGCAGCACGTACCCGTCCGCCCAGGCTTCGCGGGCGATCGGCGCGACCGTCGCCGCCGCCAGAGCGTTCGCAGTGACCGGCCCCTCGATCGTGAAGCTGTCGCCGCCGTTGTTGCTCATGATATGGGGCCCTCATCGACGCCGCAGACAGAAACAGTACCCGCGCCGCTCTTGACAAAAGCCCACACGCGAGGGACGGCAGGGACGACAAAGCGCGCGCAAGCGTCCGCTACTCCGGCGAAATTCGCGGTCACATTCTTAGGCGCTGTCAC
Organism: Pseudomonadota bacterium; assembly: GCA_035437965.1. Taxonomy (GTDB): domain Bacteria; phylum Myxococcota_A; class Polyangia; order Palsa-1104; family JAEUJZ01; genus CALFML01. Next base: position 2,606 of record DAOMZC010000054.1, on the reverse strand, counting down.
GTCGTCGCCCAAGGGAAACCACTTGCCGTAAGACCAAAAATACGGCGTCACCGTCGCTGAGCCGGCGCTGACGCTCAGGCAGATCTCAAAGCTGGTGATCATTTTGACCGCACCCGGCGGCGAAGTAGATAGCAAAGTGTCCGGCCCACCGACGGGCAAGGGAGCTGTCTGGACTTGTACGATCACGTTGGCACCTCGATCTGCGCCTTGGTCCGCAGCGCCGCGCGTACCTGCGCACGTCGCCGCGCCGCCTCGGCGCGCAGTTTGTCTAGTTGAAGCTGCAGAAGCTGCGCCGCCTGCGCGCGTAGGGCACGCTCGCCGCGGACTTGCTCGGCGCGAAGCGCCTTTAGCTCTCTTTCCATCTCCAGGGAGATGGTGCGGTGTGCGCACCCGTGGCTGCACCGCGTGCCGGCTGTAGTCAGACCGTTGCGTTTGCGCCAGCCGAACACTTAAACTTGAAACACGTCCCCCCTACACCCACACGCGATACTGAACAGGGTACAGGTAACACCAAAATACTTTGGTAACACCCCTTGCGCATATTGTTACCGTGCTTACCATCTTGTGTGGGGGTAACACCAAGATGACCAAGACTGTCAAAGCACACCATGCCGGGCAGAAGCCCATCACGATCTGGCTGCCGATCGAGCAAGCCGAGCTGCTCGACCGCAAGCTCGCCGATGCCGCGCAGCCCGGCCTGCGACCGAGCCGATCGGGCTTCATCCTGCATGCAATCCAGAGAGCTCTAGGAGGCACGGGAGAAGCGCCCCCTGCCCAGAGCCCTACCGCGGCGCTCCCCGCGCCAACAGCGCATGCTGTTGAGCCCGTCCAGGCCGCCGAGCCGGCCCAGCCCGCAGCCGAACCGGAGCTCCTTGTCGCCCTGCGCGCCCTCTTTCGCGCTCGTAAAATGTTCACTGGCACCGACGGCCAAGGGGGAGTGCGGTACAGGGACCTGACGGAAGTAGAACTTGCCGGGGCGGACCGAGCCGCAGCCACTTTCTACGAAAACCTCATGGACTTCGCCCGCGCCGGTGCCGCCGGGCTCAATGAGGCTCCCTTCCACCCCGCCGACGGCTGGACAGTAGAAGAGAACGGCGATTTCGTGGAAGGCGTCTACGGCGAGCGCCAGCGTATGCCGCTCTTCTCTGTCTTCTCCGAGCTGCCTGCAGTCTTCGGCTACGAAGCGGGAAATTACGCGTACAGACTGCCGGGACCTCTCGCCGCTGCGCAGGCCGCGGACGCCGAGGCCCGAGCCAAAGCCCAAGCCAGGGAGGACAAGGCCAAGGCCAAGGCCGCCCGAGCGGCCCAGCGCGCGGCCAAGGCTGCTGCAGCTACACCCGCTCCCCTGCCAGACTCCGAGCCCGTCCAGGCCGCGGTGCCCTATCAGATCGCGCAAGCGGCAGAGCGCGCAGCGGACCGCGAAGAATGGCGGGCGGCGACGTTGCTCGTGAGCCAGCGCCGAGGCCAGCGCGCCGCCGAGCCGGAAGCCGAGCCCGCCGCGGACTTGAGCCCTGATCCTGACCTGGGGCCGCCGCTCTTCAGCGGCGCACCCGCCCCGCGTACCTCACCCTTCGGTGACGGTCCCTCTGAGTCTTAGTTCTCTTCCGCGTTCCCCGCCGCCCACTTTATCAATAGCTCAGCCTCGGCGATCTCGTGCCGGCGCTGGGCCAGCTGCTCTCGGGCGATGCCCGCCAAGCTCTGGGCCAGCTTGGGCGCGGCGAGCTCATGGCGCTTGACCAGCGCGTCCAGGGCAGTCGCCGCTGCGTCTCTCGCCGCTACCAGCGCGGCGCGGGCATCGCCGAGCGCCACGGCGTCGGCCAGGTCGGCCAGCCCGGCATCGTGCAGGCGCAGCGCTTCCTGCGCGTCGGCGAGGGCGGCCCGCGCAGCTTCCCGCGTCGCGCTCTGCTCGGCGAGCAGCCCGGCCACGCCGTCTCGGGCCGCGGCGAGCGCCCGCGCCGTGCTCTTGAGCTCGCCGGGCAAGGGGACCGCGATGTCAGTCCGCCGGTCCCGAAGGTAGTTTAAGACTACCTGTAGGTATAACTCCTGAAACTGCCCGAATGTGATGGGCGGCTGTCCTACCCATGCGTTGCTGTAAACCCACATGGGATGAAGCCCGTGTGTGTGGGCGCGTATGATGAAAGTCTCCAGCCGTAGGTCTATCGCCGCGTGCACTTGCTCCACTGGCACGCAAAATGCAGGGTCGGGGGTCGGCAAGTCGACCTCGTGCTCGGCGTCCTTGTCGCGGACGGCGAGCGCCACCGCTTCGCGCGCCCTCGTAAACTGCGCCGCCGGCTGCTCGCTGGCCATGGCGCATTCGACGCAGCCCGGCCGCCCGCACCGGCCCCCTGGACAGGGGCAGAGTGGGAACTTGTCGGCCTCGGCGTCGCCTATGCCGTCAGAGGTAGCGTATAGCGCCCTCGGCTTGGGACCCATATCCCGCTTGCCCCTGGCGCAAGAGCAGCGGAAGCGCCGGTTATAAACGGTGCGCCCGTCGACCTCGCGCTCGCGCTCGACGTAGGCAGCGAGGTCCCACGCGTCGCCCGCGCCGCAGTAGGCGCACAGGGCGGGGGTCACGATCGCACCCGCTGGCGAAGCACTTCCTGCAG
>DAOMZC010000053.1:0-16294 GCA_035437965.1 Pseudomonadota bacterium | reverse complement strand
TATCTGCCGGCCGCACATTCTTGAGCCCGGCGATCACTTCCACCCCTATTGCGCAAACCCCAGATCGCCGGGCCCTGAAGCCCGCGCCATAGCCTGCGCCGCCGCGTTTCGAGCCGGCAGCGTAGTGCCCCACATCTGAAGGCTTGCACCATGGAAGTCCTGGCACTTGAGCGCACGCTCACCGAACTGGACTACGTCCGGCTCACCAATCTGATTCAACGCCACAAGTGCGGCCGGCCCGCGTCGTCGGTCACCTTGCCGATCGAACGCGTACTCGGCGAGGCCGAAGTGGTGCACTGGCGCCAGCTGCCGCCCGACGTCGTGACCATGCATTCACGTGTCCTGCTAAAGGACCTGCAGACCGGCGCGCAGAACGAGCTCACGCTGTGCTATCCGGCCGATGCCGATGCCAGCGCGGGCTACGTGTCGGTGTTGTCGCCAGTGGGTTGGAGCCTGCTCGGCCAGCGCATCGGCGCCACGGTGTACTGGCCGACGCCGTCGGGCGCCAAGCTCTCGGGCCAGATCCTGGGCATCCTGTTCCAGCCCGAATCGAGCGGCGACTTCGCGATGTAGGGGCCCGCCGCAGCGCTGTATCGCTGCGCGCCGTCACCCGCACGGCAACCGATCAATCCGAGCCAGGTCGAGCGTGGCTTCCCCGCCGCGACGCTTGCGCTCGCGCGGCGCTTCGCATTGCGCCGCGAAACCATGAGGAGCATTCGAGATGACCCCGTTCAAGTTCATCCTGGCGGCCACCGACTTTTCTGTGCCGGCGGACAACGCCGTGCGTCGCGCAGCGCTGTTGGCCAAGCAGCATGGCGCCCGCCTGTGCATCGTGCATGTCATCGCTGCGGCACGTCGTGTGCCCTTTCGCGCATGGCTGTCGCCGGCGATCGGCCGCGATCTGAAGGTCGCCGACGCGCACGACAGACTGCAGCGTTTGGCCGGCGATCTGACGAATCGATACGACGTGACGGTAGACCTCGAAGTGCGCGCCGGCGACGTCGTCGAAGAATTGCACCGCGCATCGGCACGCGTCGATCTGCTGGTGATGGCGCAGCGGCGCAGAAGTGCGCTGGCCGAGATGGTGCTCGGCAGCACCGCGCAGCGGCTGGTGGAGTGCACCCGTCGCCCGGTGCTGGTCGTCAAACAAGCAGCCACAGGCGCCTATCGTCGCGCGCTGGTGCCGATCGATTTCACGCCGGCTTCGGACGCAGCGGCCCTCGTCGCCGCGGCCCTGGCGCCTGACATCGATCTGCAGATCTTTCATGCCATGGACTCGACGGGCGAGACCGTTATGCGTGATGTCGATGTGAGCGAATCCGTCATCCGGGCGTACCGCCTCAGAGAAGAAGCCGCATTGCTGGCGCGCATGGCCAGCAGCATGACGCGTCTCGGCCTGGACAGCGGCAAGCTGCACTTTGCGCTCGGTCGAGGTTCGCCGGTGGCGGCCACGCTGCGGCAAGTGCAAAGCCAGAACGCCGATGTGCTGGTGGCCACGAAACAGCGCCGCGGCCGCATCGCCACGTCTGTGCTCGGTCACATCAACAGCCTGCTGGCACGCGCTCGTTGCGACATGTTGATCGTCTCGGGCTGGGTGCGCGATCCGCGGCAATCGCTAGCAGCGGCAGCCCTGCGGCCAGTGGCGAGGGTGGCCGGCATCGACCACGCGCGAGCCGGCCATGCGCCTGCAGCTCAAGGTTCTTCGTGGATGCGATCGCAGTTGCCGGCAGAAGCCTTCATGGCCAGCCAGCACGGGCGACCCGACCGCGCCGGCGGATGAAGGCCGCCGCGACAAGCCCCGCAGAACGCTTGATCAATCGACAGTCAACAGGAGCAACGCATGAGAAGCAGCTTTCCCAATCCTTGGGCCGACGTGATCCTCGCGCAGATGTGGTTCGTCTGGCAGACCACCGACGTGGTGGCCAGATGCATCGACCCGGAGCTTCTGCTCGACCTACAGGCCATGGTCGACTACTGTCTGCACCCGAGCGCGGAGCGCTTGAACCCGCTCGAGTTCCACGGCAAGCGACGTTCGACGGCGCAATGCGTTGAGCAGACAGGCCTGTCCACGCACGACACACCCGCTTTCCAAGCGCAAGCAGGCCAACCCGGCCGGCAATGAACGGAGAACGACATGAACGCACTCGACAGCATCGCAACCCTGAAGACGGAATCGGGAACTGCCCGCTACCTCAGCCTGGCAAAACTGGCCGGCAAAACCGGCATCGACCTGGCGCGCCTCCCGCACACGGTGAAGATCCTGCTGGAGAACATCGCTCGCCGCGCCGGCGGGCGCGACGTGTCGCAGGCCGATGTCAAGGCGCTGGCGCGCTGGCCGGACGGCGCCGATGCGTCGCTGGCGTTCATGCCGGCGCGGGTGTTGATGCAGGACTTCACCGGTGTGCCGGCCGTGGTCGATCTGGCGGCGATGCGCAGCGCGGTGGCACGCGCCGGCGGCGAACCGAAGTGCGTCAACCCCTTCGTGCCGGTGGACCTCGTCATCGACCATTCTGTGCAGGTCGACCGCTTCGGCAGCGACGACGCCTACGCGACCAACCTGCAGTGGGAATACAAGCGCAACCGCGAACGCTATGCGCTGCTCAACTGGGCGCAACAGGCTTTCGAGGGTTTTCGTGTGGTGCCGCCCGGCATGGGCATCTGCCACCAGGTCAACCTTGAACACCTGGGGCAGGTGGTCATCGAGCGCGACGGCTGGGTCTTTCCGGACACCTTGGTTGGCACCGATTCGCACACGCCGATGATCAATGGCCTGGGCGTGCTCGGCTGGGGCGTGGGCGGCATCGAGGCCGAAGCGGCGATGCTCGGCCAGCCGATGTTCCTGCCCAAGCCGATTGTGCTGGGCGTGCGCACGCACGGGCAGCTGCCACCGGGCACCACCGCCACCGACCTGGTGCTGACCCTGACGCAGATGCTCCGGGCGCACGGCGTGGTTGGCAAATTCGTCGAATTCTTCGGCGCCGGCTTGAGCAGCCTGGGCGTCGCCGACCGCGCGACACTGTCGAACATGTCGCCCGAGTTCGGCGCCACGGCGACGCTGTTCCCGGTCGATGCCAACACCTTGAAGTACCTGCGCCTGACGGGGCGCAGTGCGAATGTCGATCTGGTCGAGCGCTACACCCGCGAACAAAGCTTGTTCAGAAGCGACGACGATGTCGAGCCGAAATTCAGTGAGGTGCTCGACCTGGACCTGAGCCGCGTCGAACCGAGCCTGGCCGGTCCGAAGCGGCCGCAGGATCGTGTGGCACTGTCCGGCGTCGCACAGTCCTTCAGATCCGGCATCGGCGGGGCTGCGGCCGAGGTCAGCGCGAAGCAGATCTCGCGCTTCGATGATGAGCGCGACGTCGTGGCCGGTGCGGTACTGAAAGCGCCGCCGGAGCGCTTGCAGCAGCCGAACGCGGCCGCCGCACTGACGCATGGCTCGGTGGTCATTGCCGCGATCACCAGTTGCACCAACACCTCGAACCCTTCGGTGATGATTGCCGCGGGGCTGCTGGCGAAGAAGGCTGTCGAAGCCGGGCTGCAAGTTCAGCCCTGGGTGAAGACCTCGCTGGCGCCGGGCTCGCGCGTGGTCACGCAGTACCTGGACAAGGCCGGTCTGACGCCGTACTTGCAAAAGCTGGGCTTCGACCTGGTGGGTTACGGCTGCACCACCTGCATTGGCAACTCGGGGCCGCTGCCCGAAGAAGTGGCCAAGGCCGTCAGCGACAAGGACCTGGCGGTGGCCGCAGTGCTGTCGGGCAACCGCAACTTCGAAGGCCGCATCCACGCCCAGGTGAAGGCCAGCTACCTGGCGTCGCCGCTGCTGGTCGTCGCTTATGCGCTGGCCGGTACCGTGCTGGACGACTTGAGCGCGGACCCACTGGGCAATAGCAAGAGCGGCAAGCCGGTCTACCTGAAGGACATCTGGCCGAGCGCCGAGGAGATCGAGACCCTGGTTGCCTCGTCGGTGGTGTCGGAGCAGTTCGACATCGAATACGGCCGCATCTTCGAGGGCGACGTACAGTGGCAGAGCATGCCGGCGCCGACGGGCACGCTGTTCGACTGGACCGAAGACTCGAGCTATGTGCGCGAGCCACCCTTCTTCATCGACTTCGCTGCCGAGCCACCAGTGCCGACGGACGTGCACAGCGCGCGCGCTCTGGCGATGCTGGGCGACTCGATCACCACCGACCACATCTCCCCGGCCGGTGCGATCGGGGCCGATTCGACGGCTGGCAAGTACCTGGTCGAACTGGGCGTGCGGCCGCTGGAGTTCAACAGCTACGGCTCGCGCCGCGGCAACCACGAAGTCATGAATCGCGGCACCTTCGGCAACATCCGCTTGCGCAACGCGATGGTGGGCGGCACCGAAGGGCCGTGGACCGTGCACCTGCCCAGCGGCGAAGAGATGAGCATCTACGACGCCGCGATGCGCTACCGGCAGGAAGACACGCCGCTGGTGGTCATCGCCGGGCGCGAGTACGGCTCGGGCAGCTCTCGTGACTGGGCGGCCAAGGGCTCGGCGCTGCTGGGTATCAAGGCCATCATCGCCGAGAGCTACGAGCGCATCCACCGCAGCAACCTGGTGTGCATGGGCGTGCTGCCGTTGCAGTTCAAGGACGGCGACTCGGCCAAGTCGCTGGGCCTGGACGGTAGCGAGCGCTTCGACATCACCGGCATCGCCTGCGGCATCGAGCCCAGGCAACTCGCCAGGGTGTCCGCCACACGGGCGGACGGTTCGCGCACCAACTTTGAGGTAGTTGTCAGGATCGATGCGCCGGCCGAAGTCGAGTACTTCCGCCATGGCGGCATCTTGCAGATGGTGCTGCGCCAGTTGCTGCCGCAGCGCATGCCCGACGTCGCCGCGATCGACGGCTTGCGATGAACGGTTTCGCCCGTCTTCAGGGAGGGCAGCCGGTCGACGACGAATCGACTTCGGTCTGCCGCGACCTGCCCGATGCCGCCTGTTGTGAGCAGCAGCGCAACATCGCCCTGCATGTGATTTCGCTGAGTCTGACCAGGGCTGGCGAAGGCCTGGCCGATGCCAAGCTCGTACTCGCCTGGCTGCTCGACGCCACCGGTGCGCCGACCTGGGCAATGGGCCTGCTGGTGCCGGTGCGCGAGTCGCTCGCGATGCTGCCGCAACTGCTGATCTCGGCGTGGATCCGACAGCGGACCCTGCGCAAGCGGGTCTATGTGGCGGGCTGTGTCGTGCAGGGCGCAGCGATCATCGGCATCGGTGCCGTCGCACTGACGCTGTCGGGCACCCTCGTCGGCATCATCGCCATCGCTCTTGTCGCCGCGTTCGCGCTGGGCCGCAGCCTGTGCTCGATCAGCCACAAGGACGTGCTCGCGAAGACAGTGGACAAGGGTCGGCGGGCTACGGTCAGCGGCCTCGCGGGAAGCGTCGCCGCCGCGGTGACGCTGCTGATGGCGGTGGCCTATTCGGCCGGCTGGTTGCCGCTGACCGTGCCGGTCGTCGCCGGCGCCGTCATCGTCGGCGGTTTGGCGTGGCTGCTGGCGGCGCTGGTCTTCGCATCGATCCGTGAAATGCCCGGCGCTACCGAAGGCGCTGTCGACGGCAAGGCCGTGCTCATCGGGCAGTTCGCCCTGTTGCGCAGCGACACGCGGCTGCGCCAGCTCATCATCACGCGCGTGTTGCTGCTGTCGACCGCGCTTGCGCCGCCCTTCTACATCGCACTCAGCGGCGACTTCGAGCCCGGCGGTCTGGGCACGCTGGGCCTGTTCATGATGGCCTCGGCGGCGGCGGGCCTGGCGAGCGCCTATGTCTGGGGGCATCTCGCGGACCGGTCGAGCCGGCGGGTGCTGATGGCCACGGCGGCCCTGGCCGCCCTCGCCAATGGCGGCGCAGCGTTCACAGCGCTGGTATGGCCGCAGCGACTGGATTCCGACCTGTTCCTGCCTGCGATGTTGTTCGTGCTGATGACGGCGCACCAGGGTGTTCGACTGGCTCGCTCGGTCCACGTCGTCGACATGGCCGAACTCGACAACCGCGCTGCCTACACCGCGCTAAGCAACTCGGTGGTCGGCCTGGTGCTGCTTGCCGGCGGTGTCTTCGGCGTCATCGGCCAGTACTTCGGCGTGGCCGCGGTGCTTGCGGTGTTCGCGCTGATGGGCGCGCTGGCAATCATTGCAGCGTCGGGTCTGGACGAGGTCCAGGCCGCTGAGGCTGGCAAGTGCTGAACGGGACAGGCCCTCCTGCCGTGGTCAGCCCACCGACCCCGCGACCTCGTCCAGGTGTGACGATGGCTGGCGCCGCGCCATGCGACGATGGCACGGTGGATTCCACAGTGCGACCAATCGCTAGAGTTGCCGAGGCGAGGCGAAGCATGCATGAACGCACGAGAACATGACTGGGGGAATCTCCGTCGCTGACGCCGCGCCGGCTCAGCCGCTGGCTCAGCCGCCAGATCAGCTGCTGAGCGGGGCGCCAAGTGGGGCGCTGGCTCAGCCGCTAAGTGGGGCGCTGGTTCAACCGCAAGACGGGGCGCTGACTCCCCCGCTAAATGGGGAACTGACTCCCCCGCTAAATGGGGAACTGACTCCCCCGCTAAATGGGGAACTGACTCCCCCGCTAAATAAGGAGTCGACTCAACCACTAAATGGGGAGCCGACTCACCCGCTGACCGGGGCGCTGGCCATGGCGCACAAGGCAGTGGCGCCGGCGCGGCTGCGCCGCCTGCTAGAGAAGTACGATCTGCTCATCCGCCTGACGGAAAGTGAGCCAGGGCGTACCGTGCAGCGGCGGGATGACATGCGGGCGATCGCCCAGCGCTTCCCCGCCGCCCTGCGCGAGTGGGAGCAGCAGCCCGCCCATGAGATCGAGCGCCGCCGGCAGTACGTCGCCGCGCAGCTCGCCGTAAGTGATCGCGCGGCAGACGAGCGCGCCGCGTTGACTGCCGAAAGCTGCATCAATATAGCGACCGATACAGCCGCCAGCGCAGCCGATGGTGACCTTAATACAGCGGCTGATAGCGCCGCCGATAACGGTGTCGATATTAGGGCCGATGTCGTCGCCGATAACGGGGCCGATAGCGGGGCCGCTGGCGAGGGCTGGCTCCGCTATGGGCTCGATTTGCACGACTGCCTGCGCGCGGTGCTGAAGCTGCGCAGTTACCTGAGCCAGCAGGCCGGCGGGCGACTGTCCAGGAGCGAGCCGCGCCCGGGCGTCCGGCCCGCGGCCTCGACCCGGCACGTCACCGACTGTCAGCAGCTCGTGCGCGACTGTGAGGTGCCATGGCTGGCCGTCACCACCGAGCTGCTCGCCGCGGTGGCCGACCCGGCCCGCGGGCGACTGACGGCGATCGCCTACCAGGCAGTGGCCGCCCGTCACGGGGTGAGCGAGAGTACGATCAAGCTGGCGATCTTTGGTGTCGGGGACGCCCCGGGTATCGGGGACGGCCCGGGTGTCGGGGACGGCCCGGGTGTCGGGGATGTTGGGGACGCCGGAGAAGACGCCGCGGGCGGCTGAGCCGGCTGCCAGCGGCGAAAATCTGCGGCATGACCGGGCCGACTTGGGCATCATAAGACGCCATGCAGCCCTGCTCCGGTCCATCTGAAAATCCCGGCGCACGCGTCGCCTCTCCCGGGGCTCCGCCGCGCCCCCCAGCCGCTGCCGAGGTCCCGCGGCGGCCGGCCGGCGCCCAGCTCGATGCGGCGCTGCTCTTGCGGCGCGCCCAGGCCGCGGACTCGGTTGTCGATCTGATCGGGGGCACACCGCTCGTGCGGCTCGGCAACCTGGAGCCGCCCGGCGTCGAGCTGTGGGCCAAGTGCGAGTTCTGCAACCCCGGCGGCTCGGTCAAGGATCGTCCGGCGCTGCAGATGATCCGCGACGCCATCGCCGACGGGCGGCTGACCCGCGACAAGATCCTCATCGACTCGACCTCGGGCAACACCGGGGTCGCCTACTCGCTGGTCGGGGCGGCGCTCGGCTACCGCGTCAAGCTGGTCATGCCGGCCAACGTCTCGGCGGCGCGCAAGCAGATCACCGGGGCTTACGGGACCGAGCTCGTGTTCTCGTCGGAGTTGGAGGGCTCGGACGGGGCGATCCGGCTGGTGCGCGAGATCGTCGCTGCCGAGCCCGCGCGCTACTTCTACCCCGACCAGTACAGCAACGAGTCCAACCCGCGCGCCCACTACCTCGGCACCGGCGCCGAGCTCATCGCCGAGCTCGGCCCGCGGCTCACCCACTTCGTCGCCGGCGTCGGCACCTCGGGGACGATCATGGGCACCGGGCGGCGCCTCAAGGAGCACCGCCGGCCGGACGGCGGCTCGGTGCGCGTCATCGCCGTCGAGCCCGACGACGCCTTCCACGGCCTGGAGGGCCTCAAGCACATGGCCTCGTCGCTGGTGCCGGCGATCTGGCGGCCCGCCGAGTGCGTCGATGAGGTCCGCCCGGTCTCGACCGACGCCGGCTGGGAGATGACCGAGCAGCTCAAAGAGGCCGAGGGCCTGTTCGTCGGCCACTCGGCGGGGGCCAACGTCGCCGCGGCGCTGCAGGTGGCTAAAGAGCTGTCCGCCCGCGGCCAGACCGGCTGCGTCGCGACGGTGCTCTGCGATCGCGGCGACCGCTATTTCGTACCGCTTAGATGGGAGCGTCGCTATGAGTGGTGAGACCCCGGTGCCCGACATCACGGACGAGGCCCTTCTGGCCTGCTACGCCGACGCCCGCCGCTGCCACCCCGAGGAGTCGTGCGGCCTCCTGCTCGGGCCGGCGGACGCCGCGCTGTGCGACGAAGCGCGGCCGTGCAAAAACCAGCAGAACCGCATGCACGCCCTCGACCCCGAGCGCTTCCCGCGCGACGCCACCACCGCCTACAGCCTGAGCCTGGCCGACATCCGCGCCCTCGAAGACTCGGCCGGCGGCGCCCGCCCGGTGAAGATCATCTACCACTCCCACGTCGACCGCGGCGCCTACTTCTCCGACGAGGATCACCGCGCCGCCCTGTTCGACGGCACGCCCGCCTACCCGGTCGACTACCTGGTCATCTCCTGCCACCGCGACGGCGTCAAGGGCTCTAAGCTCTTCCGCTTCCGCGACGGCCAGTTCGTCTCCGTAAGAGAGTTCCCCGGCCAGGACGGCTAGCTAGGGCGGGCTCGGTACCGCCGGCCGCAGCTTGAACATCACCATCGCCAGCGGCGGCAAGAGGGCCAGGATCGAGTACGGCTGCCCGTTGTGCGGCTCCGGCCGCGCGGCCACCCCGCCGAGGTTGCCCAGGCCACTGCCGCCGTAGAGGGTGGCGTCGCTGTTGTGCACCTCGTGCCAGAAGCCGGGCGCGGGGACGCTGATGCGGTACTCGGGCCGCGGCACCGGGGTGAAGTTGCAGCCGATGACCAGCGTCTGCGCCGGGTCGTTGCCGCGGCGCAGGAAGGTCAGCACGCTGTGGTCGGCGTCGTCGGGCTCAAGCCAGGCGAAGCCGTCGTCTTCGAAGTCGCGCACCGACAGCGCCGGCTCGCTGCGATACAGGTGGTTGAGGTCGCGCATGCAGCGCAGGATGCCGGCGTGCTCGGGGCGCTCAAGCAGGTGCCAGTCCAGGCTCGTGTCGTGGTTCCACTCGGCGAGCTGGCCGAACTCGCCGCCCATGAACACGAGCTTCTTGCCCGGCTGGGCGAACAGGTACCCGAACAGCAGCCGCAGGCTGGCGCACTTCTGCCACAGATCGCCGGCCATCTTGCCGAGCAGCGTCCGCTTGAGGTGCACCACCTCGTCGTGCGACAGCGCGAGCACGAAGTTCTCCGTGCGCGCGTACATCATGCGGAAGGTCAGCTCGGCGTGGTGGTGCTTGCGGTGGATCGGGTCGCGCGCCAGGTAGTCGCGGGTGTCGTGCATCCACCCCATGTCCCACTTGAGCCCGAAGCCCAGGCCCCCGCCCGCCGTCGGCCGCGTCACCATCGGCCACGAGGTCGACTCCTCGGCGATGGTCTGCACGTCGGGGTAGGCGCGGTAGACCTCCTCGTTGAGGGTGCGCAGGAAGTGGACCGCGTCCAGGTTCTCGCGCCCGCCGAGCGCGTTGGGGATCCACTCGCCGGGCTGCCGCGCGTAGTCCAGGTACAGCATCGACGCCACCGCGTCCACCCGCAGCCCGTCGACGTGGTAGCAGTCGAGCCAGAACATCGCGCTGCTGTAAAGGAAGCTGCGGACCTCGTTGCGGCCATAGTTGAAAAGGAGGCTGTTCCACTCGGGGTGGAAGCCCTGGCGGGGGTCGCGGTGCTCGTAGAGGTGGGTGCCGTCGAAGTAGCCCAGGCCGTGCCCGTCGGCCGGGAAGTGCGAGGGCACCCAGTCGAGCAGCACCCCGATCCCCGCCTGGTGCAGCGAGTCGATGAGGAACATCAGGTCCTGCGGCGTGCCGTAGCGGCTCGTCGGGGCGAAGAAGCCCGTGACCTGATAGCCCCACGAGCCGTAAAACGGGTGCTCCATCACCGGCAACAGCTCCACGTGGGTGAAGCCGAGCTTGCGCACGTACTCGCACAGCCGCGGGGCGAGCTCGCGGTAGCTGAGCCAGCGGTTGTCCTCTTCGGGGACGCGCATCCACGAGCCCAGGTGCACCTCGTAGATCGACATCGGCGCGCAGAGGTCGTTTTTCGCCTTGCGCTCGGCCATCCACTGCGCGTCGCCCCAGGTGTAGTCGAGGTCCCAGATGACCGACGCCTTGCCCGGCGCGACCTCGGCGTAGACCGCCAGCGGATCGGCCTTGTCCACCCAGTACTCGGCAAAGCGCGAGTTGACCCGGTAGACATAGCGCTGCCCCAGGCACGCCCCGGCAACGAACCCCTCCCACAGCCCCGACTGGCCGCGCAGCGTGAGCGGACAGTCATCGGGGTTCCAGCCGTTGAAATCGCCCATCACCGAGACGCTGCGCGCGTTCGGCGCCCACACCGAAAAGACGCACCCTGCCGCCGCGCCCGGCTCGGTGGGCTGGGCAAGGTGCGCCCCCAGCTTCTGGTACAGCCGCAGGTGGCGGCCTTCGTTGAACAGGTGCAGGTCGTGATCGGTTAGAAGCTGCATGGGCAGAGGGTCGGGCCTTGCGGTCCGCGCCGGCTAGTGGCTGGCCTTGACCTTCTTGCGCGCCGGCTTGCGCGGGGGGCTCTCCGCCGAGGGCGGCGCTTCGACCGCGCGCTTGCTGGACGCCTTGACCGGATTTTTCGGCCGCACCTCCACGAGCTCGACCGGCGACGCCGCCGACTCGGGGCTGAGCGACGACGCCGTGTCCTCGAAGCGGGAGGCCCGGGTGTGGTTGCTGTGGCGCAGGCCGCCGTCGCGGCGCTTCTCGCGCAGGCGCTTGAGCCCGCCGGCGAGGATCTCGGCGATGAGGGTGCGGTAGTCCATCGCCGCCGCCGTCCCGATGAGCACCAGGTCCGAGTGCTCGGGGGTCAGCCCGGGCAGCGGGTTCAGCTCGAGCACGTAGACATTGCCCTGCGAGTCCATGCGCAGATCGACCCGGCCGACATCGCGGCAGTCGAGCGCCTGGAACGTCTCGCGGGCGGCGCGCTCGACGGCCTTGAGCTCCTGCGGGGTCAGCTTGGCCGGGCACTGGTAGCGGACGTACTGCGGCCAGTCCTGCTTTACCTCGTAGTCGTAGACGGGGCGCTTGTTGCTCTGGTCCTTGAACAGGATCTCCATCGGCGGCAGCACGCGCGGGCGGCGATCGCCCAGCAGGCCCACGGTGAACTCGCGGCCCGAGATGTACTCCTCGATGAGCGCCGGCTGCTTGTACTTGTCGATGAGCTCGCGGACGATCCGGCGCAGCGCGTGCTCGTCGTCGACCACGCCCTTGGCGGCGATGCCCTTGGACGACCCTTCGGCGATCGGCTTGACGATAAGCGGGTAGCGCAGCATCGCCGACAGCTTCTCGCGGCCGGTGGTCATCACCTGGAACGCCGGGGTGAGGATGCCGTGCTGGCGCAAGAGGCGCTTGGCGAGCGCCTTGTCCAGGGCGAGCGCCAGGGTCGCCGCGTCGCTGCCGGTGTACGGGATGCCGCACAGCTCGCACAGCGCCGGCACCTGCGCCTCGCGGTTTCGGCCCGACAGCCCCTCGGCGATGTTGAACACCAGGTCGACCTTGGACTCCATCAGGCGCGAGGGCAGCTCGCTGTTGGCCTCGAGCTGGACGACCTCGTGGCCCAGCGACTCCAGCGCGGTGGAGATCGCGTTGATCGTCAGCGGCGAGTCGTACTCCGCCTCGGCGTCGCCCACCGCCTTGCCGCCCGGGCGCTTGATGTTGTAGGTAAAGCCGATGCGCAGCTTGTCGGCCTGCCGCGACTTGGGCTTCTGCGCGTCGCCCGGCATGAGCTTCCAGCGCACCGCCGCGCTGGCCAGCACCGCGGCGATCGTGCCCTCGTAGTCCAGCCCCTCGCGCTTGCTGGCGGCGAACAGCGAGGCGTGGGTGTCCAGGGCCGGCAGGGCGTTGACCTCAAGGAAGTAGATGCGCCCGTCCTCGCCGAGGCGAAAGTCGATGCGGGCCACGTCGCGCAGGCCGAGGATCCGGACCACCTTGCGGGCCAGGGCGCGCAGGCGGGCGATGACGTCGCGCGGCAGGTGCGCCGGGCAGCGCTGGTGCACCCGGTTGGCCTCGCGGCTCTTGAGCCGGTAGTCGTGGATGTTGTAGCGGCCGCGCGCCGCCTCGTCGATCACGAACTCGACCGGGGTCAGCACCCCCTCGTGGTCGCGGGCGCCGATGCCCTCGACGAAGGGCACGGTGATGTCGATGCCGGGGATGAACTCCTCGACCAGCACCCCCTGCGGGTAGAGCTCCAGCATGCGCGTCACGACGCCGCGCAGCGCTCGCCAGTCGCGCGCCACCGAGTCTTCGCTGATCCCCTTGGACGACCCCTCGAAGTTGGGCTTGACCATCGTCGGGATCGGCACCCCCAGCGAGCCCCCCAGCACCCCTTCGATGCGGCTCGCGTCGGGCAGATCGCGCGCGGTGAGCAGCCGCCCCTGCGGCGAGTCGATGCCGTGCGCCTTGAGCACGAGCTTGGTCAGCCACTTGTCGAGCGTCAGCGTCAGGGTATAGGCGTCCGAGCCCGTGTACGGGTAGCCGAGCTCCTCAAAGAGCGCCGGGTAGAACGCCTCGCGCGCCCGCCCGCGCCGTCCCTCGGCGAGGTTGAAGATTAGATCGGGCGAGAAGGCCTCCAGCCGGGCCGCCAGGTGCGACGCCGGACCGCTGACTTCGATGCGGGCTACCTCGTGGTTGCCCTTGGCCAGGGCCTGCGCGATCGCTTCGACGGTCTCGGGAGTATCAAACTCCGCTTCTTCTTCGGCATCGGTGAGGCGGAGGTTGTGCGTGAAGGCGATTTTCATAAAACTGTTCGTCCTCCAAGGGAAGAAGTAAGGTCGGCCGCGGCCGGGTCCTGCGGGAGCGGAGCCGGGGCCCCGCCTCCTCGGCGCTCGGCGAGAGGCTGCCGGGCAGGTGAGCACTGGCTGCAGCAGGGCGCGGGCGGACGCGACGGCCGCTCAACCTACGGGGCAGCAGCCGTCGCCGTGGCACGTCAGGATCTTCAGGACCGTCAGGGTCTGCAAGCGTCGAAGGCATCATGGGAGAGGGCGACTGCGACTGGCGTGCCCGGTACCTGATAAGGACGAGTTTCTATGAAGCCCATTTAGAGGTCAACTATCGCGTAACCATCCAGCGAAATTACTTTTCGCGAGGCTTTTCACAGACTTTAATAGCCCGGCCTTATCCCCGCACCTGCCGGCGGGAGCGCGCCTGGCGGAGCGGGCGTGACTGGCGGAGCGGGCGTGGCTGCCGGAGTGGGCGTGGCTGCCGGAGTGGGCGTGACTGGCGGAGCGGGCGTGACTGGCGGAGCGGGCGTGACTGCCGGAGCAGGCGAGCCTGCCGGAGCGCCTGCGGACGGCAGCGCGAAGACAAGCTCTGGGACGCGCTGCCCGAGCGGCGCGCTTGCCGGCAGCGGCGCCAGCCACTTGTAGGTCAGGTAGCTTGACAGCACGCGCTTGGTGTAGCCGCGCGTCTCGTCGTAGGGGATCGCCTCGATGAAGGCGTCGATCTCGCGCAGCTCGCTGCCGCTTGCCTTCAGCCAGCGAAACACCGCCCCCTCGCCGGCGTTATAGCCCGAGATCGTCAGCGCCGCGTTGCCGCTCATCACCTTCCACAGAAACCCGAGGAACCGCGCCCCGATCGCCACATTGGTCGCCGGATCGCGCAGCGCCTCGCGATCGTAGGGCAGCCCCCCCGCGAAGCGCTTGGCCGTCGGCGGGATCATCTGCGTCAGCCCGATCGCGTTGGCGAACGACTCGGTAAGCGGGTCGAACGCCGACTCCTCGCGCACGATCGCCACCTGCAGCGCCTCCGGCTGGCCGTTCTGCTCGGCGGCGCTGCGCAAGAGCTCCGAGTAGCCGCGCGGGTACGCCAGCAGCCACTGCTTGCGCCACGGCCCGACCGGGTAATGGCGCTGCCAGCCGGTCAAGATGTGGCGCGGGATGAAGTGCGACATCTGCCACGCCCCCGCCCGGTCGTACAGCACCGCCGCGAGCCACAGGCGCTCGGTCTGCTCATTGAACTGAGCGTTGAACTGATCGTTGAGATTCCCCCCGGCACTTCCGCCCGGACTCGAGCCCGGCTGCCCCGGATCGGCCCCCCCCGCCAGCGCCGGTCCTGCCCCCGGCACCTGATAAGTCTTGCTCTCCGGGACCGTGATCCCCACCGCGCTCCACTCGCGCTTGGCCTCGCTGCCCAGGCCCAGGCGCAAGAGCTCCACCCCCCGCCAGAAGCCCGGCAGCGCGAACAGCGCCCGCGGCTTGAACGCGAACGTCTCGTCCTCCGCGCTCGGCTTCCCGTAGAGCTCCTGCAGCAGCTTGTCGTACTCCCCGCCGAAGCCCTCGCGCAGCCGGTTGAGCGCCAGCAGCGTATAGAAGCTAAGCGGGTACTCCTGGCTCGTGCGCCGATAGTAGAGCAGCGCCTGCTTGCTGTTCCCCTGCAGCTGCGCCACCCGCCCCAGCCAGTAAAGCGTGCGCCCCTCCTGATCCCACCCACTCTCGCGCGGCACCCGCTGCAGCGTCTGCTCCAGCCACCCCCGCGCCTTGTCCAGATCGGCCCGGCGATAGCTGCGCAGCGCCAGCCGCCACAGCGCCTCGGCCCTCTTGTCGCCGTCCGGGTAGCGCTCGGGCAGATCCGCCAGCAGCGCCGCGAACTGCGCCTCATAGTCCGGGCACGCGTCCGCCTTGCAGGTCTTGCGCGCCCCGTCCCGCTTGAGCTTCTCGGCGAGGTCCTGGTACATCTCCGCCTGGCGCAGCCGCGAGTCATCCGCGTAGCTGTGCCCCGGGTGCGCCACCTCCGCCTGCGCGAACAGCTCCGCCGCCTGCTGCAGCTCACCCGACGAGGCATGGCAGCGCGCCGCCTGATACATCGATTTCATATGCAGGTCGTCGTTCTTCCCCGCCCCCGGCGCGCAGCTCTGCGCCGCCTCGTCGAACAGCGGCGCCGCCCGCGGCCGCTGCCGCTGCTTGAACACGCTCTGCGCCAGGTGATAGCGCGCCACGCACACCTGCGCCTCATCGATGTCCGGGCTCTCCAGCGCCCACCGGTACGCCGCCTCGCTCTCCTGGTTGCGCATCCCATCAAACAGCGCCTGCGCCCGCTCCAACAGCTCCGTCGCCGAGAACGCCGCCACCTTGGTCCCCGGCCGCTCCAGCCGCCGCTGCGCCAGCGCCCCGAAGTTCTCCGTCGGCGCCTCCAGGTACAGCCGCCGCCACAGCTGCAGCGCCTCCGCCTGCCGCCCCCCCGCATCGAGCAGCTCCGCGCAGTGCTCCTGCGCGCTCCAGCGCTGCCCCTGCGAGCTCGCCTTGCACGCCGACAGGTACGCCCGATAAGACCCGATCGCCCGCTCCCGCCCCCCCGCTCCCAGCTCGCGCAGCGCCTCCCCGCGCAGAAACCGCGCATCACAGTCCAGCACCGAGTCGCTCGGAACCTTGTCCAAGCGCCCGAGCGCCGCACTCGGCAGCTGCGCCAACAAATAACTGCGCGCCCCATACAGCGCGTGATAGCTCCCCAGCAGCGGATAGCTCCCCGCCAGCGCCTCGAAGTGCTGCGCCGCCCGCTTGGCCAGCGCCACCCGCTCCGGCCCCGCCCCCAGCCCTCCCGCCGCCCGCAGCTGCGCGACCGCCAGCAGAAACTCTACCTTCACATCCAGCGCCACCGGCTTGTCCGCCGCCCGCTGCAGCCCCCCCACATAGTCCCCGATCAGCTGCACCGCCGCCTTGGCATCCCCGCTGCGCAGCCGCGCGCTCGCCTGCATCATCGGCCCCTCGGTGAAGTAG
>DAOMZC010000052.1:0-16415 GCA_035437965.1 Pseudomonadota bacterium | reverse complement strand
TCCCTATGAACAATTCAGATAAAAATCGCAGTCGGAAAATTCTTCGTCCGCGGGCGCGTGGGAAAGATCCTGGAAGCGTGACCCGAGCAGAGCCCCCGGGCTCCCCCCAGGAGCGAGCGATCGCCCACCTGACCACGCTCGCCGAAGGCGACCCGAGCGACTCTTGCCCGCTTGCGCCGCTTCAGGTGACGCTGCACTTCCATCCCGATCGCCTGGTGGGCGGGCTGCCCATCTTGGCGGCGATGGCGCGCGATGGCGTGTACCGCTCGCAGTTCGAGACCGGGACCAGCAACGGAGCGCTGAGCGCTTATCGCGGTGGTGAGCGCTGGCTGTGGGAGAGCCGGATCTTCGGCGGGGCCTACGATGATGCGCCGGCGGCCGAGCGACCCAAGTACGGCTCACTGAACTTCCGCGGCCATCCGCTTGGTGGCTCGCCGCGGTTCGGATCGGCGTACCTGCGGCTGACCGGCGAGACTCTGGCCAGGACGACGTTCTGCTATCCGGACAGCGTGTTCGCGCCCAGGCACTTCGGGTCGGCGGCCCGGCTCTCGGCGCTCCTTGGGGCGGCCCAGACCCGGCAGGCGGATGTGCTGGACGATTATATCGAGGCCCATGTCCACGGACGGATCGAGCTGGCGCGCCACGTGGACGCCCTTGTCCTGGACCCATGTTACCGCGATACTCCCGTCGCGCAGGCCGCTGCTCGGCTGGGCTGTCCGGTGCAGTGGCACGTCGGCTTTCGGCTGAGTACGGACGAGCTGCGCCGCCACCCGGACTACCGCGGACCGCAGTATGTAGAGCTCGGACTTTTGCTCGCGCGCGACGGATACCTCGATCCCGGGATCATCGGCGATGCGGCCCGCACGGGCCTTTATGATGAGCAGGCCCTCAAGCGGGTCTGGCACTACGTAGCTCGCTTCGGTGCTGGCGAGCAGCGCTGAGGCGCGCGGACTCTGAAGTGTCCGCGCGCTGCGCTCAGGGAGTGGTGAGCGTGCGGGCCCGACCGATGGCAGGGTCGGTGCTCGCGAGCCTCGCCAGCGCGACCGGGTCGGCCTTGCCCAGGTCGCCGCCCGGGGCCGCGGGATCGCCGATAAGCTGCGTGATGCCGCGCTTGGAGCCGTAATAGTTCGACGCCTCGTGGTCTTTATCGGTGATGCAGCCGCGGACCACGCTGCGCGAGATCTCGGGCAGGTTCAGCGTCGCCAGCGCCATCGACCACAGCCCATCGACAAGGTTCTGATCGGCGGGGAACTCGAGCAGCCCGGCGAGCGTGAGCAGGAGCGCCGCGCGCTGCCCGAGCGGCGTCTTCAGCAGGCCCTCCCGCGGCAGGTACCCCAGATCGAGCGCCCGCCACAGCGCATCGGCGGCGCAGAGCAGGCGCTTGAGCTCCTTGGCGGCGTGGCTCAGGTGGCTGTTGAAGAGGACCTCGCACTGAAAGCCGCTCGGCGCGTCGGGCATCTTCTGGTAGCGGCAGACGGCCGGCAGCCGCCCGAGGTCCGGCTCGGCCAGGCCCGCGGGCACGTCGGCCGGGGGCTCGGTCGGGCTGAAGAAGCCGCCGGACTGGAACACATAAAGGAGCTCGCTGCCGCCGGGCAGCTCGGCCCAGACATCAGAGTACTGGGCGACCCGGTTCAGACTCCCGGCCGCCCAGTTGAGCCCCTCGGCCGCCGCGCCCCCGACCTGCGTCGCCAAGACGCCAGGGTCGCGCGGGCTCAGCGAGTCCTGCAGATCCTCGGCGATCTCCGCGAGCTGGAAATCGAGAAACCCGTCATACAGATCGGCCCGTCCGTCCTGATTGACATCGTTGAAGCGGTTGACGACCAGCGGGTTGGCCGGCCCGACGAACTGGACAAACCCCGGGAAGCGCGCCGCGCTGTGGTGCCACTGCGCCTTCTGCATGCGCGCCTCCAGCTGCGCGTGCGTCTCGCGCCGGCTCATTCCGGTGAGGGCGGCGACGAAGCAGTCAAGGCCCTCGGACTCGACGACGCGTCCCGCGGGAGCGCGGAAGTAGGTCGAGTCCCAGGATGAATAGATGTCGGCCTCCGGGAACATGCGCGAGATGGCAAACCGGGTGGTGAGCCCGGCGCACTGGCTGTTCATCATGAACTTGTAGCCGACCTGCGGCACCTTGATGGACGAGGCGCGCATGTCGTAGGACCCGAGCTGGGCGTGCCGGTTGATCAAGAGGCCGGTGAAGAAGGCCTGGCCCATCTCGAAGTTCTCATCGCTCGGCGAGGCGGTGCGGGCGAAGATCTGGATCGGCTGGCCTTCGGGGGTCGTGAACGGCGCTTCGAGGGCGTGGTAGCGGCCATAGGTGGCCTCGGGCGTTCCGGGCGGCAGCGGAATCGGGCGGAACTTGAAGGTCTTCTCGAGGATCTCGACCTCGCCCGCGTGAAACTCGTAGGCCGAGCACATCGCGAACCGCCACGGGCCGGTAAGCTCGGCGTACGGGGGCGCCTCGCGGAGAAGGCTCCTAAGGAGTCCCCGCGCCCGCTCCTGGGCGTCCCGACGCAGCGCCGGCCCGCGCAGCTGGAGGAGGGTGATCGCGTGCGCGCGAAGGGCCGCGCGGGCCGTCGGGTGACCCTGCTCGGCCGCGATGAGAGCGAAGATGAGGGCCACGGCCGCGTCGGCAATCGGCCGCCAGGCGGGGTCCTTGAGCACGGTGGCCGTGAGGTGCGAGAGCACCGTCAGCACCGCCGAGCGGACCTGCGCCGCCGCCACCGGATCGCCGGCGGCGGCCGTGCCTCCGACGGCCGCGTCCGTAAGGGCCGCCTCAAGCTGCTTGAGCAGGCGCTCGGCCTGGGTCGCCGTGAGCCGCTCCTCGCGGTCGGGCTGGTCGGGATGGAAGGCGCTGGCCGGGAAGAGGCGCTCGAAGGTGGTCGTGCGCCGCGACGAGATCCAGCGCGCCGCGGTGATGAGGGCCGCGTGCTCGGCAAGGTTCGGGAGCGCGGCGGCGCTTACGGCCGGCCTTGGCTCCCCGCCGAGCGAGCTGACCGGGATGCCGGGCGCCGCGCCGGGGCTGGCGCTGAACGTACCGTCGGGCCGCAGCCACAGCGGTGGCGCGCCGGGACGGCCGGCGGTGAGGTCCAGGGCGACGCCCGCCGACGGGGTCGCGACCGCAAGGCCGCGCACCTCGGCGAGCCGCCGCCGCACCGGACTGCGCCCGGGGAAGGTGACGTGAACCGCTTGCCCCTGCTGCGCCTTGAGCGCGCGGACGACCCCGTCGGCCAGCGGCGGCTGGAGCGCGACGAGGTAGTCGCGATCGCCGGTGAGCAGGACCACGGGACGGCCGGCCGGAGCCGGCGCCGCGGCCACCTCGTCCCCGGTGGCAAGGAGCGTCGCCGGAAGATTCAGCGGACCGCTCGGCGTGCTAAGGCGAATAACCAGCTCGCTAGGCATGGGCGTGTGACTCCTTCGCAGCCCGCTCGGTGGTCTGGGCCTGCGGCGGGCCCCCTGCGGGCGGCGCCGGCGAGCGGGAAAGCTCCTATTGTAGTCTGTCTTCGCGGCGCCAGGTTTATTTGCTTCACCGTCCTTTTGCACCGGCGGCGCGCCGGCCGTATTGTCCCTGGCGCCGCACCGGCGATCCGATAGACTCAGCAGAGCTGCGCTGCCGGCTCGGGCCACGGCCAGCTGAGGGAGCATGCCGCTGCTGCAGCCGGGGAGCCTCTTTGCCAACCGCTTTGAAATCGACCGTGCGGCGGGCGCCGGCGGCATGGGCACCGTCTACCGCGCCGTGGATCGGTACTCCGGCGATCCCGTCGCCCTCAAGCTGCTCAGCACCCAGGCCGCGTCGCCCGCTGCCGCCGCCGAAGCCCAGCGCTTCATCCGCGAGGCCGAGCTGCTCGCCGAGCTCCGCCACCCCGGCATCGTCTCGTATGTCGCGCACGGCCAGACTCCCGATGGCCAGTGCTTCCTCGCCATGGAGTGGCTCGACGGCCAGGACCTCGCCCAGCGCCTGGCCCGCGGCCCGCTGCCGCTGCTCGACGCCCTGGCGCTCCTTTCGCGCATCGCCCAGGGGCTGAGCCTCGCCCACCAGCGCGGCGTCCTGCACCGCGACATCAACAAACCGAAATCCGCAGACATTACACAGAGTTACGGCAGGTGGGGAACACGCGAGGAAAACCGGTCGGCACCTTCGGACCTCGGCCTTCATTCCTGTGAGCCTGACACGCTACTGGGTCTCTCCGAACGGCAGCCTGACTGGGTAGTACGGACAAGTTTTTCCTTTAAATTGCAGTACTGCTAATGCAAGATCGGGGTGGAAATCGACTGTGCTCTCATCCCCTATCGCGCTTGAACTGGAGTTTGCCCGCGCCGATAAGGCTGAAGATCCCTTTGCCTTCGGCTTCGCGCCGCAGGACTATCTGCTGCGCACCGCCGGCGGAGGCTTTGAGCGGTCCCCGCTGAACTGGAGTCCCGAGCTGCTGGCTGATCTGGAAGCAGTGCGCAAGCCCGGTCAGGACTCCGTAATTCTGCAGCGGCTTGGCGAGACGCTGCGGCGATTCTTGATTCCGCTCGGCTGGGCGGAGCTGGCCCTGCAGCTCGAGCAGGCGTGCAGCGAGCAGCGCCGGGTCTTTTTGACCATTCGCTCTGCGGCGGCCGAGCTGTACGCGCTGCCGTGGGAGCTGCTCACCCTGAAAAAGAGCGGACAGCACCTGGGCGAGCTGCAAGGGGTGCTATTACGCTACGAATGGCCAGAGACCACCACCACCGCGGAGCTACCCACCCCGCGGCAAGGGGGCGGTCGGATTCTGCTGGCCTGGTCGGCGGCCGGCGGTGCGGTTCCGGCTACCGAGCATCAGCGCGCCATTTCTGCAGCGTGTCAAGCCAGCTCCTACCCCTTTGACGCAGCACGTGATGTCCTCCCGCAGTTTTCCTTGGGGAGACTGCGCGCGGCGCTGGCGGCGGCGAAAAAGGACAACCAGCCGATCGCGGTGCTGCACCTTCTGGCGCACGGCAGCAAGGCGGGCAGTACGTTCGGGCTGGTCATCGATGGAGAGTCGGCGGCGGACGGCCCCGTAGTCGTCGACGCCGCCAAGCTGCGGCAGTTTCTCGCCCCCTACGCGAGCATGGTGCGACTCGTCGTCCTCATGGCCTGCGACAGCGGAAATGTCGGGGCTTTGGGGAACCAGCTGGGCAGCGTTGCGCAGACCCTGCACCGGGCGGGCGTTGCCGCAGTGGTAAGCTCGCGCTATCCCCTGTCGGTGGCGGGCTCGGTGCGACTTGCCGAGTCGCTATACTCCGGGCTCCTGATTGGTCCGGATTCGCTGGAAAACACGCTCCTTGCCGCGCGTGATGAGCTGGTCAAAGATACCCAGAGCCTGGACTGGGTCAGCGTGCAGCTGTACGCGCGGTGCGCCGATGGCGAGGACACGCGACCGCTGGTCTTCCGGCCCTACCAGGGGCTCTCCTCTTTCAGCATCGAGCACTCCCGCTTCTATTTCGGACGGGCGGCGCTGACGGGCAGCATCTGGCAGCGCTGCAACGACATCTTCATGCGGCCGCGCGCCCGGTTGCTCGCCGTCCTGGGTCCCTCGGGCTCCGGCAAGTCGTCGGTGGCGCGGGCGGGTCTTCTGGCCGAGCTCACGCGGCGCCAGCTACCGGCGATGCCGTCGCTGCATGCCGCGATCCTCAAGCCCGGCGACCGCCCGCTGCGGGCGCTGGAACGGGCGCTGGCCGAGCTCCCGCTGGCGGCGGCCGAGTCTGCGGTGCTCGTCTTTGTGGATCAGTTCGAAGAGGTGTACACGCTGTGCAGCGATCCGCAAGAACGGGATGCGTTCGTTGCCCTGCTCCTGCAACTGGCCGATGACCCGGCGCGCCGCAGCGCGGTGGTCTTGACGCTGCGTAGCGACTTTTTCGGCGAGACCCAGCGCTTTCATCGCGACTTGAACCAGCTCATCGCGGCGCAGCACGAGCTCGTGCCGGCGCTCAACGACGAGCAGCTTCGTCAGGCCATCGCCGAGCCGGCCCGGCGCGCAGGCCGGCCGCTCGACGGCGCGACCGTCGATCTGCTGCTCCAAGAAGCTGGGGAGAGCGAAGGCGCGCTCCCGATCTTGCAGTTTGCCCTGACGCAAATCTGGGAGGGCCTCTTAGCCGGCAAGCGGGCCGCGGCGACCTTGCGCGAGATCGGCGGCGTGGGAGGCGCCCTCGCAAGCAATGCCAAGGAGATCTACGGGTCGCTAAGTCCAAGCGAGCAGGCGACCGCGCGGCGGGCGCTGGTCCGGCTGGTCAAGCTGGGGGAAGGGACCCGCGACACCCGGCGGCGCGCCCCGGTCGACGAGCTGTGCGGACGCGGCCAGACCGCGGCCGATGTGCTGGTCGTCCTGCGCAAGTTCGCCGCTGAAAACGCCCGGCTGGTGACGCTGTCCGGCACCGGCGCCGAGACCCTGGCCGAAGTGACGCACGAGGCGCTCTTCGATCACTGGGCGGAGCTGCGCAAGTGGATCGATGAAGGGCGGGTCGAGCGCCGATTCTACGATCGGCTCACCGCAGCGACTCGGCTATGGAATGAAGACAGAGGCGGCTCCGGTCGGCTGTGGCGCCCGCCGGATCTGGACCTGCTGCGCGCCTACGCGGCTCGCCGGCCCGAAGATCTGTCGACTCTTGATACGGAGTTCCTGCGCGCCTCGGAGGAGGCGCAGCAGGCGGCGCTGATCGAGAAACAAGAGGCGGAGCATCGCCTGCGCGATGCGCACGAGCGCCTCCAGCAGCAGCTGCTGTCGACCTTTGTTGAGCAAGGACGACGCCTGCTGGTCGAGACCCAGGACCACCCCGCGGCGCTTCTGTGGCTACACCGCGCCCACTCCCGCGGCTCGCGAGACGCCATCCTCCCCGAGCTACTCCGCGACGCAATGCGCTGCGTCGATGCGGTGCAGCTGGTCCTGGTCGGGCACCGCGGCCGACTCTTGAACGCCCGCTACAACTCAACCGGATGCCGCATTGTCACGACCAGCGAAGACCAGACAGCCCGCGTGTGGAATGCCGAGACGGGCCGTCTGGTCGCTGAACTCAGGGGCCATGAGGCGCGCGTACGGAGCGCGACATTCAGCCCGGACGATCGCTACATCCTGACCGCTAGTGAAGACAGTAGCGCGCGCGTCTGGGACGCCGAAACCGGACAGCTGGTCGCCGATTTCCAGGGCCACGGGGACAAGGTCTGGAATGCTATGTTTAGCCCGGACGGCCGCCGCGTCCTTACCGCCAGCTCGGACAAGACGGCACGAATATGGGAAGTGGCAACCAGGCACCTGGTCGCCGAGTTCCGGGGCCATGAAGACAGCGTTAGCGACGCGGCGTTTAGCCCGGATGGGTCCCTTATCGTCACCGCAAGCTGGGACAAGACGGCCTGCATCTGGGAGGCTGAGACGGGCCGGCTGATGGCGGAGATGAAAGGCCACACGGAAAGCGTCTGGCGGGCCAACTTCAGCCCTGATGGCCAGCTGATCGCCACCGCGAGCACGGACTGCACGGCCCGCGTCTGGGATGTCGAGGCCGGGCGCCTGGTGGCTGAGTGCAAGGGTCATGCGGAGCTGATTCGCGATGCGACGTTTAGCCCCTGTTGTCGACGGCTGGTCACCGCGAGCCATGACAAAACGGCCCGGGTCTGGGAAGCCGAGACGGGGCGCGTGATCTTTGAGCTGAAGGCGCACACCGATAAGGTCAAAAACGCGCGATTCAGTCCAGATGGCTGCCGCATTCTCACCGCGGGCTCAGATAGCACGACGCGCATCTGGGACGCGGCGACCGGACGGCTGCTCCATGAGCTGAGTGCCTATGGGGATAGCATCCGAAGAGCGCGC
Organism: Pseudomonadota bacterium; assembly: GCA_035437965.1. Classification (GTDB taxonomy): domain Bacteria; phylum Myxococcota_A; class Polyangia; order Palsa-1104; family JAEUJZ01; genus CALFML01. The sequence goes on along the minus strand of DAOMZC010000052.1, from coordinate 8,616 downwards.
TTCAGTCCAGACGGCCGGCACGTCCTTACGGCCAGCAGTAATAGCACGCGCGTCTGGGCTGCCAACACGGGACGCATGCTCATGGAGCTTGCCGACCATACCGCCAGGGTGCGCAGTGCGACGTACAGCGCGGACGGACGCCGCATCCTCACAACCAGCGCCGACACGAAGACCCGCGTGTGGGAGGCCGAGACCGGGCGTCTGCTCACCGTGATGGCGAGCCAAGAAGCCAGCGTCAACAGCGCAAGGTACAGTCCAGACAGTCGCTGCATCCTCACCACCACAGAGAACCGCGCCGCTGTGTGGGAGGTGGAGACCGGCCGGCAGCTTATTACGCTAACCGGCCATCAGTCGAGCGTTCACGGTGCAACGTACAGCCCGGACGGGCACCGCATCCTCACCGCGAGCTGCGACAAGACCGCCCGGGTCTGGGATGCCAAGACGGGCTGCCTGCTGATGGAGCTCCGGGGCCACAGCGCAGGCGTCAATAGCGCCGCGTACAGCACCAGCGGGCACCTCATTCTCACCGCGAGCGAAGACAAGACGACCCGCCTGTGGGACGCCGAGACCGGACGCCAAATCGGCGCGTCCACTAGACACAGGAATGGCATTTTTAGCGCCATGCTCAGCCCGGACGGTCGCCACATCGTCGTCGCCAGTGATGACGAGACGGCCCGGGTGTGGGATGCCACGACCGGACGCCTGCTCACCGAGCTTAAGGGCCATGAGGCAACGGTCAACAGCGCCGTCTACAGCTCGGATGGACGCCGAATCGTCACGGCGAGCGCCGACAAGACGGCGCGCGTTTGGGATGCCGAGACCGGGCGCTTGCTCGCCGAGCTCAAGGGCCATGGGGCCAGCGTCTGGAGTGCTACATTCAGTCCGGACAACTGCCGCGTTCTCACCGCCAGCGTAGATAGGACGGCCCGCATCTGGGATGTCTCTCCCGAGAAGCGCACGGCGGAGCAGATCGCCCAGCAGATTCGCCGTCGGCTGCTTGTTCGCTTCGAGAGCGAGGACAGTAACGTCATCATCGCCACCACTCCAGCCCCTGCCGACGGCTAGAGCTCCGCGAGCCTGCTGTTCCCCATAGAACCACGGCGGCGACTGCGACGCGGGGGAACAATCTAGACGAGCATCGCCGAGGACAATCCACCGCTGCGGCATCCTGCACCGCGACATCAACAAACCGAAATCCGCAGACATTACACAGAGTTACGGCAGGTGGGGAACACGCGAGGAAAACCGGTCGGCACCTTCGGACCTCGGCCTTCATTCCTGTGAGCCTGACACGCTACTGGGTCTCTCCGAACGGCAGCCTGACTGGGTAGTACGGACAAGTTTTTCCTTTAAATTGCAGTACTGCTAATGCAAGATCGGGGTGGAAATCGACTGTGCTCTCATCCCCTATCGCGCTTGAACTGGAGTTTGCCCGCGCCGATAAGGCTGAAGATCCCTTTGCCTTCGGCTTCGCGCCGCAGGACTATCTGCTGCGCACCGCCGGCGGAGGCTTTGAGCGGTCCCCGCTGAACTGGAGTCCCGAGCTGCTGGCTGATCTGGAAGCAGTGCGCAAGCCCGGTCAGGACTCCGTAATTCTGCAGCGGCTTGGCGAGACGCTGCGGCGATTCTTGATTCCGCTCGGCTGGGCGGAGCTGGCCCTGCAGCTCGAGCAGGCGTGCAGCGAGCAGCGCCGGGTCTTTTTGACCATTCGCTCTGCGGCGGCCGAGCTGTACGCGCTGCCGTGGGAGCTGCTCACCCTGAAAAAGAGCGGACAGCACCTGGGCGAGCTGCAAGGGGTGCTATTACGCTACGAATGGCCAGAGACCACCACCACCGCGGAGCTACCCACCCCGCGGCAAGGGGGCGGTCGGATTCTGCTGGCCTGGTCGGCGGCCGGCGGTGCGGTTCCGGCTACCGAGCATCAGCGCGCCATTTCTGCAGCGTGTCAAGCCAGCTCCTACCCCTTTGACGCAGCACGTGATGTCCTCCCGCAGTTTTCCTTGGGGAGACTGCGCGCGGCGCTGGCGGCGGCGAAAAAGGACAACCAGCCGATCGCGGTGCTGCACCTTCTGGCGCACGGCAGCAAGGCGGGCAGTACGTTCGGGCTGGTCATCGATGGAGAGTCGGCGGCGGACGGCCCCGTAGTCGTCGACGCCGCCAAGCTGCGGCAGTTTCTCGCCCCCTACGCGAGCATGGTGCGACTCGTCGTCCTCATGGCCTGCGACAGCGGAAATGTCGGGGCTTTGGGGAACCAGCTGGGCAGCGTTGCGCAGACCCTGCACCGGGCGGGCGTTGCCGCAGTGGTAAGCTCGCGCTATCCCCTGTCGGTGGCGGGCTCGGTGCGACTTGCCGAGTCGCTATACTCCGGGCTCCTGATTGGTCCGGATTCGCTGGAAAACACGCTCCTTGCCGCGCGTGATGAGCTGGTCAAAGATACCCAGAGCCTGGACTGGGTCAGCGTGCAGCTGTACGCGCGGTGCGCCGATGGCGAGGACACGCGACCGCTGGTCTTCCGGCCCTACCAGGGGCTCTCCTCTTTCAGCATCGAGCACTCCCGCTTCTATTTCGGACGGGCGGCGCTGACGGGCAGCATCTGGCAGCGCTGCAACGACATCTTCATGCGGCCGCGCGCCCGGTTGCTCGCCGTCCTGGGTCCCTCGGGCTCCGGCAAGTCGTCGGTGGCGCGGGCGGGTCTTCTGGCCGAGCTCACGCGGCGCCAGCTACCGGCGATGCCGTCGCTGCATGCCGCGATCCTCAAGCCCGGCGACCGCCCGCTGCGGGCGCTGGAACGGGCGCTGGCCGAGCTCCCGCTGGCGGCGGCCGAGTCTGCGGTGCTCGTCTTTGTGGATCAGTTCGAAGAGGTGTACACGCTGTGCAGCGATCCGCAAGAACGGGATGCGTTCGTTGCCCTGCTCCTGCAACTGGCCGATGACCCGGCGCGCCGCAGCGCGGTGGTCTTGACGCTGCGTAGCGACTTTTTCGGCGAGACCCAGCGCTTTCATCGCGACTTGAACCAGCTCATCGCGGCGCAGCACGAGCTCGTGCCGGCGCTCAACGACGAGCAGCTTCGTCAGGCCATCGCCGAGCCGGCCCGGCGCGCAGGCCGGCCGCTCGACGGCGCGACCGTCGATCTGCTGCTCCAAGAAGCTGGGGAGAGCGAAGGCGCGCTCCCGATCTTGCAGTTTGCCCTGACGCAAATCTGGGAGGGCCTCTTAGCCGGCAAGCGGGCCGCGGCGACCTTGCGCGAGATCGGCGGCGTGGGAGGCGCCCTCGCAAGCAATGCCAAGGAGATCTACGGGTCGCTAAGTCCAAGCGAGCAGGCGACCGCGCGGCGGGCGCTGGTCCGGCTGGTCAAGCTGGGGGAAGGGACCCGCGACACCCGGCGGCGCGCCCCGGTCGACGAGCTGTGCGGACGCGGCCAGACCGCGGCCGATGTGCTGGTCGTCCTGCGCAAGTTCGCCGCTGAAAACGCCCGGCTGGTGACGCTGTCCGGCACCGGCGCCGAGACCCTGGCCGAAGTGACGCACGAGGCGCTCTTCGATCACTGGGCGGAGCTGCGCAAGTGGATCGATGAAGGGCGGGTCGAGCGCCGATTCTACGATCGGCTCACCGCAGCGACTCGGCTATGGAATGAAGACAGAGGCGGCTCCGGTCGGCTGTGGCGCCCGCCGGATCTGGACCTGCTGCGCGCCTACGCGGCTCGCCGGCCCGAAGATCTGTCGACTCTTGATACGGAGTTCCTGCGCGCCTCGGAGGAGGCGCAGCAGGCGGCGCTGATCGAGAAACAAGAGGCGGAGCATCGCCTGCGCGATGCGCACGAGCGCCTCCAGCAGCAGCTGCTGTCGACCTTTGTTGAGCAAGGACGACGCCTGCTGGTCGAGACCCAGGACCACCCCGCGGCGCTTCTGTGGCTACACCGCGCCCACTCCCGCGGCTCGCGAGACGCCATCCTCCCCGAGCTACTCCGCGACGCAATGCGCTGCGTCGATGCGGTGCAGCTGGTCCTGGTCGGGCACCGCGGCCGACTCTTGAACGCCCGCTACAACTCAACCGGATGCCGCATTGTCACGACCAGCGAAGACCAGACAGCCCGCGTGTGGAATGCCGAGACGGGCCGTCTGGTCGCTGAACTCAGGGGCCATGAGGCGCGCGTACGGAGCGCGACATTCAGCCCGGACGATCGCTACATCCTGACCGCTAGTGAAGACAGTAGCGCGCGCGTCTGGGACGCCGAAACCGGACAGCTGGTCGCCGATTTCCAGGGCCACGGGGACAAGGTCTGGAATGCTATGTTTAGCCCGGACGGCCGCCGCGTCCTTACCGCCAGCTCGGACAAGACGGCACGAATATGGGAAGTGGCAACCAGGCACCTGGTCGCCGAGTTCCGGGGCCATGAAGACAGCGTTAGCGACGCGGCGTTTAGCCCGGATGGGTCCCTTATCGTCACCGCAAGCTGGGACAAGACGGCCTGCATCTGGGAGGCTGAGACGGGCCGGCTGATGGCGGAGATGAAAGGCCACACGGAAAGCGTCTGGCGGGCCAACTTCAGCCCTGATGGCCAGCTGATCGCCACCGCGAGCACGGACTGCACGGCCCGCGTCTGGGATGTCGAGGCCGGGCGCCTGGTGGCTGAGTGCAAGGGTCATGCGGAGCTGATTCGCGATGCGACGTTTAGCCCCTGTTGTCGACGGCTGGTCACCGCGAGCCATGACAAAACGGCCCGGGTCTGGGAAGCCGAGACGGGGCGCGTGATCTTTGAGCTGAAGGCGCACACCGATAAGGTCAAAAACGCGCGATTCAGTCCAGATGGCTGCCGCATTCTCACCGCGGGCTCAGATAGCACGACGCGCATCTGGGACGCGGCGACCGGACGGCTGCTCCATGAGCTGAGTGCCTATGGGGATAGCATCCGAAGAGCGCGCTTCAGTCCAGACGGCCGGCACGTCCTTACGGCCAGCAGTAATAGCACGCGCGTCTGGGCTGCCAACACGGGACGCATGCTCATGGAGCTTGCCGACCATACCGCCAGGGTGCGCAGTGCGACGTACAGCGCGGACGGACGCCGCATCCTCACAACCAGCGCCGACACGAAGACCCGCGTGTGGGAGGCCGAGACCGGGCGTCTGCTCACCGTGATGGCGAGCCAAGAAGCCAGCGTCAACAGCGCAAGGTACAGTCCAGACAGTCGCTGCATCCTCACCACCACAGAGAACCGCGCCGCTGTGTGGGAGGTGGAGACCGGCCGGCAGCTTATTACGCTAACCGGCCATCAGTCGAGCGTTCACGGTGCAACGTACAGCCCGGACGGGCACCGCATCCTCACCGCGAGCTGCGACAAGACCGCCCGGGTCTGGGATGCCAAGACGGGCTGCCTGCTGATGGAGCTCCGGGGCCACAGCGCAGGCGTCAATAGCGCCGCGTACAGCACCAGCGGGCACCTCATTCTCACCGCGAGCGAAGACAAGACGACCCGCCTGTGGGACGCCGAGACCGGACGCCAAATCGGCGCGTCCACTAGACACAGGAATGGCATTTTTAGCGCCATGCTCAGCCCGGACGGTCGCCACATCGTCGTCGCCAGTGATGACGAGACGGCCCGGGTGTGGGATGCCACGACCGGACGCCTGCTCACCGAGCTTAAGGGCCATGAGGCAACGGTCAACAGCGCCGTCTACAGCTCGGATGGACGCCGAATCGTCACGGCGAGCGCCGACAAGACGGCGCGCGTTTGGGATGCCGAGACCGGGCGCTTGCTCGCCGAGCTCAAGGGCCATGGGGCCAGCGTCTGGAGTGCTACATTCAGTCCGGACAACTGCCGCGTTCTCACCGCCAGCGTAGATAGGACGGCCCGCATCTGGGATGTCTCTCCCGAGAAGCGCACGGCGGAGCAGATCGCCCAGCAGATTCGCCGTCGGCTGCTTGTTCGCTTCGAGAGCGAGGACAGTAACGTCATCATCGCCACCACTCCAGCCCCTGCCGACGGCTAGAGCTCCGCGAGCCTGCTGTTCCCCATAGAACCACGGCGGCGACTGCGACGCGGGGGAACAATCTAGACGAGCATCGCCGAGGACAATCCACCGCTGCGGCATCCTGCACCGGGATCTCAAGCCCGCCGACATCGCGATCGAGAGAAAACCAAGAGAACCGTTCCGCGACGGGGCGTAGTGCTTGCCAATCACGGACTTCGCGCGGAACGATTGGTGGGCTCACCAGGTTGGAGGATAGTAGCAATGGCGGTCCTGCCTGCTCCCGACGGTGAGCCCGCCCACTGCGCGGCAACGCCAACAGCGGACTCGTCGATGTATCAGTCCAGGGCGGGCTGGCACCACCGGCTCACGTCACACCCTATCTGCGCGTCGGCGACCAGACCATCGTTCACATATCGATCCTGCACTTGCAGTCAGCCTACGACGGAGCCAGTGAGCTCGCGCAGGAGTGGGGGCCGTCGAGATCAGCGGCTGCACTCGTCCGCAGGCCAAGCTCTTATCTATCGAGCCCGACGCTGACACCGTGAGCCTGCCCGATCTTTCCTTTGCGGATGCGAGGTCTGCGCGTTGGTCGGTGGTACTCGGAAAACCTGACTATTCCGCGCGCTCGCGGCACCCTTGATACTTGATAAGTGCCGGATCTGCGGTTGCTTCCTACCGGGCCGTTCCTCGTCGGAGGCGATAGTGCAGCCGGCGATCCTGTCTATTCCTCGTCAGCCGCCTTGCGCATTGACTGGTTTATGTGTAGTGATAAAAGCTAGAGTAGCCTGGGTTCACAATGAACCCCTAATCGCCGCGGGCGAGTAAACGATGCGCGCCGACCAGCTGAATCTGCGTGAGATGCTGAGCTTCCAGCCGGAGACCGGCCGGCTGATGATGGGCAACGAACGGATGGTCATCTTCCGCACGCCGGCGTTCGCCAGCCTGCGGCGCCTGCTGTTCGAGCAGCACGGCTACGAGACGGCGCGCGCGTTGTTGCTGCAATTCGGCAAGCTGTGTGGTGAAGGCGACTTCCATGCGATCGGTGGCGGGTTGGTGTGGGACACACCGGCTGACCGTGCGATGGCGGGGCCGATCCTTGCCGCGTGGGAGGGAATTGTCGTGGTCATCCCGGACACGGAGATCGTGCCGGGGATGCGGCGAATGACGGGGACGTGGCTCAATTCTTACGAGGCCGAGATGCACCTGGCGGAGCTTGGCAAGGCGTCGCAGCCGAGCTGCTTTATGCTGCAGGGTTACGCCCACGGACACGCCTCGAACGCGCACGGTGTCCGGATTATCTGCGTCGAGACCGCGTGCCGCGCGATGGGCGATCCCGTTTGTCGGTGGGAGATGCGGCCGGACGAGGACTGGGGGGCCGATGCCGCGGCTGTCTCATTGCGCGAGGCGTTCGCCACCACCCCGAAGTCGTTCGAGCTGCGGCTCGCGGAGCAGGTCGAACTGGTCAAGCGGCAGAGCGAAGCAATGCGGGCGATGGCCACCCCGGTGATCGAGGTATGGGACGGCGTACTGGCGCTGCCGGTGATAGGTGTGGTAGATAGCACCCGCGCGGCAGCGATGATGGACGCGTTACTGCGGGAGATCACGAGCCGGGGGGCGAGCCATGCGATCCTGGACTTGACCGGCGTCGATAACATGACCACGGACACGGCCGGTCACCTCCTGCGAATGATTCAGGCGGCCAGGCTGCTCGGCAGCCAGTGCTTCGTCTGCGGAATCTCTCCGGCAATCGCTCGAACAATGACTGGGCTGGGATTAACGATCGACATCCGGATTTTCCGGACGCTGAAGAGCGCGCTGCAGCACGTGATCAGTATTGGCAGACAGGGCTGACGCCTGACGGCTCAATACCGACTGGGAGAGACTGCCGCCATCGCTTCGCCGTCAGGCGGAGTTCCCGAGCGCACGCCGGTTGTAAGGTCGCCTTCCAGCGTAGGCCCTAGCGGGAATCGTTCCGCAGTCGTTCCCATGGGCTGATTGCATATAGCTTCAGCGACTGGAACAAATGAACGGGATCTCAAGCCCGCCAACCTCTTTCTGCCGGCGGGCGACCTCCAGCGGGTAAAGCTCCTCGACTTCGGCATCGCGCGCCGCCAGGGGGCTACCCGCCCGATGACGCGCACCGGCACGGTCATCGGTACGCCGGAGTACATGGCCCCCGAGCAGGCCCGCGGGCTGCGCGAGCTGACGCCGGCGGCGGACATCTTTTCTCTGGGCTGTGTGCTCTACGAGTGCCTGGCCGGGGAGCCGCCGTTCTGCGCCGAGCACGCGGCGGCGGTCCTGGTGCGGATTCTGTTTGAGGAGCCGGCGCCGCTGTCCACCCGTCGGCCCGGCGTGCCGGCCGAGGTCGCGGAGCTGGTCCGCCAGATGTTGCACAAGGAGCCGGGCCAGCGCATCGCCGATGCCGCGCAGCTGCTGCGCCGCCTGGCGACCTTAGGCGAGCTCACCGAGCTGGTGGCGCTGCCCACGCTGGCGCCGCCGACCCGGTCCGCCTCGACGTTCGCCGAGCATGAGCAGGTCCTGTTCAGCCTGGTGGCGGCGCGCAGTTTCGGGCCCGCTCCGGCGCTCGCGCCCACGCTGCCCGAGGCGCGCACGGCGTCGGCGCGCCCAGAGCTGGGGCCGCGCGCGG
>DAOMZC010000051.1:0-16599 GCA_035437965.1 Pseudomonadota bacterium | reverse complement strand
CATAGGGAACTGTTTACCCCGTCGAGAACCCAGTCTGGAGTTTCCACAGACGGCTCGCCCTGAGGGGCTCGCGCTGGAAGGCGATCAGCGTCAACGCTTCAGCCGGGAAAGTTGACGATCGCGAACAGAAAGGGAACGCCGTGCTGCCCGAGCAGGCTGGGCGAGCCGCCGAGCTGGAAGAGGTGATTCCCATCCCCGTTCGCCGGAGTATCGGCAAAGTCCGTTCCTCGGCTACTGGGGGTTCGCTGGGCAGCCAAGGCAAACGGACACGGGAAATTCCTAGGAATATGTCTCTTGTCTAATGCCGAAAACGCGGCCTTATTAATAGTAGAGCGGCAGTCAAGGTCGAGGCTCTGTATGAGAACCAGCATCGGCGCAAAAATCTTCGGCCTGGCGATTGGGTTACTCGCGCTGAACCTCGTGCTCGCGGGGTTTCTGCTGACGCGCGTCATCCGCTTTAGCCACGAGCTCAACGTGATCGCCGAGCGCGATATGCCGCTCGATACAGCGCTCTCGCAACTAAACGATGCCGGGATGCGGCGGTGGCTGACGTTTGACCGCTGGGTCGGCGCGCTGCGCAGCAGTCCACCGGACCCGAGCAAGGCGGACGCCGCGGAGCGTGACTACGAAAAAGACACCGCGGAGATCATGCAGCTGCTCGATGACGCCGACGCGCTGCTGCGAAAATACCCGAGCAAGCTACTCGACATCGCAGCGCTGACGGAGGTCGAGGTCCTGATCAAGCAGCTACGGAGCGAATATCCCCTGATGGTCAGCCGCCAGCGCGAAGCCATCGAGTCAATCCGCACGGGGCACACGGACCGGGCGAGCTACCTGCTCGTCTTGATCGAGGACGCGCAGCGCCGCCGCCAGGCCGGCCGCGAGCAGCTTGAGAACGTGATCGACGCCCTGGTGCTAAAAAAGTCCGCGCGCCTGACCCAGGAACAGCGCCAGGTGATCTGGCTCACCGTCATGGTGACCCTGACCCTGGTAGCGCTTGGCCTGGTCATCGCGCGCCTGCTTACGCAGCGCATGGTGCAGCCCGTGCGCGAGCTGGTGACGGGCATCCAGAGCGTGGAGAAGGGCGACCTCACGGTGATCCTGCCCATCCGCACGAGTGACGAGATTGGCACCCTCACCCGCGCGTTCAACGTCTTTATCGGCGAGCTGCGCGGCAAGGAGGAGATGCGGCGGACGTTCGGCAAGTACATCGACCCGCGCATCCTCGATCAGTTCATCCTCAAGCCGACGCCGGCCGGCGAGACCGGGGTGCGGCGCGAGATGACCGTGGGGTTCTCTGATCTGGTGGGCTTCACCTCGCTGAGCGAGCAGCTGACGCCGGCGGGGCTGGTGAACCTGCTCAACCGCCACTTCTCGCTGCAGGCCGAGGCGATCCAGGAGCAGCGCGGCATCGTCGACAAGTTCATCGGCGATGCGGTGATGGCGTTCTGGGGCGCGCCGTTTACGGGCGAGACCGAGCACGCCGAGCTGGCGTGCCGCGCTGCATTGCTGCAGGTCGAGGCGCTGGCGGCGTTCCGCAAGATGCTGCCCGAGCTTACGGGGCTGCGCAAAAACCTGCCGCTCATCGACGCCCGGGTGGGCCTTAGCACCGGCGAGGTAATCGTCGGCAACATCGGCTCGGAGACCACCCGCAGCTACACGGTGATCGGCGATGCGGTGAACCTCGCCTCGCGCCTGGAGGGTGCCAACCGCCATTACGGCACCAACATCCTCATCAGCGAGGCGACGCGCGACCGGGCCGGAGACAGCATCGTCACGCGCGAGATCGACGCGCTCACGGTGAAGGGCAAGACCGAGCCGACGCGGGTCTTCGAGCTGCTCGGCCTCGCCGGCGCCACCAGCGACTCGGCCCTGCGGCTGCGCGAGGCTTTCGAGCGGGCGCTCGCGGCGTATCGCGCGCAGGACTGGACGCGAGCGGAGGCCGGCTTTCTCGCCTGTCGCGAGCTCGCACCGGAGGACGGGCCGACGAAGCTGTTTCTGGAGCGGGTGCTGAAGCTGCGCGCAAGTCCGCCGGTCGCGGAGTGGAATGGCGTCTGGCACTGGGAGAGCAAGTAACCTACTGCTGCGACCCATCCTTATTGGAAGGCGGCGCGGCGCGGCTGAAGAAGACATCCGAGACCAGCATCACCCCTGTATAGCGCTCGAACACCGGCTGCAGGCCGGCGAAGATCGGCTCTACCTTCTCTTCCGTCACCACCGTAATCAGCATCACCAGGCTGTCCATGTCGTTGTACATCGGATGGGCGCGGAAGCCGTGGTGGCCCTTGCCCGAGATGTTGTGGATGATCGTGTACCCAGCCGCCTTGATGCTGTCCAGCAAGTCGGTCGCAAACTTCACATGCTCACCCTGGATGATGATCCGGATCTCTTTCATCGGATGGAGCGTGAGGCCGGCCATGCGCGATACTCCTTCGTGGTTAGAGCGGGTTTTACTTCAGGGACGGACCTACTCTTTGATCGGCGTCCATCCAAGCTGGGGAAAGTAGCGATAAAAGACCTTCTCTTCCGGCTCGAACACCGCCAGGTGCACCCACTCGTTGTCGTAAAGGCGCTGGAGGAAGCGGTGACGGCCGATGATCCGCAGCACCTGCTCGCGCGGCGCCTCGATGAGGGTCAGCATGCGCATCGGCTCGTGGAACGGCCGCTGTCCGTCCATGACGGTCTGCCAGGCGAGGCCGGTGCGCAGATCGCTCTGCGGTCCGGACATGACGCCGAACCGGCCGACCACGTTGTGGTAGATCTTGGTGCCGCTGCCATAGACCTCATTGTCCACGGTGGAGAAGTAGTGCTCCATGTTGATCCACTGACCGACGGCCTGGGGCCCGGTCATCACGATCTCCAGGAGCCGTCCGGAGGGGTCTTGCAGATAGTCATATGACTGCAAAAAGACCCGGCCGTCCAGGCAGACGCCGCGGGTCAGCTCGCGGCGGCCGATGATGAAGGCGGCGTTGCCCGACAGGCCCCACTCCGGGCGGACCTCGCTCCAGTCGCCGCTGCGCCGGCGCGTCTCGCGCGCTGCTTGCGCCGGGGACAGCGCAGCGGTGAGCTCGGGGAAGCGCCCGCAGCGCTCGCGGCTGTTCCGGCGGCCGGCCTCTTCGAGGTCCTGGGTCAGGCGCAGCAGGTCCTTCAGGTGGGTATGGGGGAGGTCCTCCAGATCGAAGAACTGGACGGTGTCCATTGTCGTATCGTGGAGACCGGCGATGAAGTAGGTATCGAGCGGAATGACGATTCCCTTTTTACCCAGGGCGTCGCGCACCGCCGCCTTGTTGGCCATCGCCGCCAGGACGCGCGCGTTGGGCTTGCCCGGGTTGCCGCCGCAGGCGCCGCAGTCAAGCGCCGCCTCGAAGGGGTTGTTGTCGGTGGTGCTGCCGTGCCCGCAGAACAGCACCAGGCGGGCGAAGTTCCGCGTCAGGCCCATCATCTGCAGCGCCGTCTCGACGGTAAAAGCCTGCTCGCTCGGCGTAAAGCCGATGCGCGTGATGCGCTCCAGCCGCGTGAAGGCGCCGCCGGGATTGATCTGATACTGCGAGCGCAGGAGCTGGATGAAGATCGACACCTCCTCGACAGTGAGCGCGCCGAGCGGCGGGGTCTGATCGGCGATGGGTTCATTCAAGGCGCTCTTGCGGAGATACTCCAGCCTTTCCAGGGAGAGGTTCAGGTGGCGGTCGCCGAAGTGCTCCTGCAGGGCCCGGCGGATGACGGCGCGCTGCTCGGCCGTCATCATCTCCTGCACCTCCTCGGGCAACAGCTTGTCTACAGTCACCGCGGTGGCGACCGTCGGCACGAACGTGCTCCGCACCCAGTCCGCCCAGTCCTGATACCAGGCCGTAAAGACAGTCTTGCCGACGAGCGGCAGGCCATAAAACCAGCCCAGGGTCTCCACCGCGACATAGGGAGTGACGACGTTCTCTTTCAGATCGTGCAGCAGCTCATGCCCCGCGTGGAGCAGCTTCGAGCCGGCCCGGTGCCGCGACAGCAGCCGCGCGTGGTAGGTCCGCGCCACCTCGCGCACTTCATTTTTGGCCTGCATGACGACCGGAAACTGATCGACCTCGTGGTGGCTGCCGAGCGAGCGGTAGCGGATGAAGGCGTTGAAGAATCCGGCAAAGCCGTAGGTCTCGTAGTCGCCGACCGCCTCCAGGTGGCGGCGGAACCCCTCGGAGCGCACATCGATGCAGAACACGGCCTGGGCCTGATGGCGGACCGCGGTCGCCGCGGCGCTGGTACCGGGCAGGTTCTGGCGAATCTTGTGAACGAACTGCTCCTGATAGCCGGCCTCGAACGCCTTGAGCCAGACCGGCCCGTGCGCCGACTCAGGAAAGGCATCGAGCCAGTCGGCCAGCGTCTTCAGCGTCTCTGGCGGAGCCGCCTTCAGCGCGGCCGGAGCGAGCTTCAGCGCCTCGGCGAGCGCCAGCAGCCGCCAGGCGGTGCGCGCGGGCGACGCCTTCACCGGGGAGCCATCGCTGCGCAGCGCTCGCTCGCGGACCGCCCCGACCTTGCCGAGCTCACTGGCTCCCTCCGCAAGCAGAGCGGAGAGCGCACGCAGGTTGCCGCTGATTCCGAGCTCCTCCTGACAGGCCTTGTGTACGAGCTCGCGCTCAATCCAGACGCGCACGGCCAGATACTGTACGAGGTTTGCCGGATACGCCTCCTGCCACTTGTAGTCGGCGCGATCCGAGCGCCACTTGATGAAGCCCGCCCAGCCGGGCAGCGCCGTCAGGTGCCGCGACAGGTAGTCCGGCCAGAACTCGGAGGGAATGCCCAGGGCGTCCAGCGACTCGAGCAGGGCGTCCTCGGCGCCGTCCGGCAGGCGGGCGATCTTGCGCCGGCTGTCGGCGATGCCGCAGGCCGACCACTCCTGTCCGGCCAGCCACTTCCAGGCGCCGTAGAAGCCCTTTTCGCGACCGGGCATCGGCCAGGGGGCGTGCCCTTCATCGAGGAAGCCCTCGCACCACTTTATCAGCTCGTGGTTTATGAGGTCGTTGAGCTGCGTTCCCAGCACGCGATCACAGAACAGCGCCAGGGTCGAGCGCCGCCCCAGCGCACTCCGCGCCCGGGCCAAGGCGGCGCGCCGCTCTTCCGCCGCCGCCTGCGGACTCAGCACCGAGCGCAGCTGGTCGGCCAGCGTCTCGAGCAGGCGCCGCTCGGGCGAGCGCGCAAAGAGGGCCGCCAGAGTCTCATCCGCCGGATCGGGAATCCCCCGCAAGAGCTGGAGTTCGAGCACCTCGCCCTGAGTAATCACGCGCTGGCCGAGCGTAACTTGCTGGTTCTGGACGAGCGGCTTGAGCGCCGCCTCGACGTGCCGCGGGAGGATGCGGCCCGACTGGACGTAGCCGCGAAAGACCGCGTTGGGAAGATAGCCGTTGGCGCCCAGCAGCTCCTGCCCGCGCCGCACCGCCTCCTCGAAAGCCAGATCCTCCAGACCGTGCAGCGGGTTGTGGTGGACGAACGTGCGCATCGGCCAGTAGACCGCGACGATCTCCCCGGCGACCATGATCACACCGCGGAGCCGCATCCGCTGGGTGTCGCTATAAGGGCTGGTCTTTACCGACGCCATGTACCCCGCTCCATAGCCACGTAGGGAGTGCTCGCCATCCCGTTGGAGCTGCGGAATCCGAGCGGCGCCGCCCCCAGGGCGACCAGGACCACCACCATGATCACCAGGGAGGCGACCTCTCCCGGCATCAGATCTTCGTGCAGGATGTCGGGGCGCCGCGGGCCAAACAGGAACCGCTGCATCAGCTTGCACAGGTACCACGCCGCCGCGAACCAGACGCTCAGGATCACCACCAGATCCGCCACCAGGGCCAAAGACAGCGCTGCGGACGAGTGGAGCAGCATCATCGTAAAGCCCGAGAACAGTCCGAACGGCGGCAGGCCCGCCGCCGCCATCACCAGCAAGGCCAGAAGGACGGAGAAGCGCGGCATGGAGTGCACAAGGCCCCCGATCTGATCGAGCCGGAGGTCCTCGTCGAGCGGTCCATAGCGCAGCTTCACCCGCTGCAGGGCATGGCGGAGGCCCGCGGTGACGAGCGCCACCGAGGCTGTATAGATGGCGGCCTGCGGCGTCGGGGTCCCGGCGATGGCCAGGTGCCACCACAGAAGCGACAAGAGGGCCAGACCGGCGTAAGCCAGCAGGTGGCCGGCCTTGACCTGCATGAGCGCCTTGAACGAGCCGTAAAGGGCCCCCAGCAGCGCCAGCAGCCGGATGCCACCCAGCAGCCCGCGGGGGAGCATCGGCAGCAGGTAGTGCAGCCCGCAGTACCCAGCGATGGGCATCAGAAGGCCGAGGAGCAGCGGATACGGCCCGCGCAGCCGGGTCAGCGCCATCACATAGACCCCGTGGAACGGAAACAGCGGCAGCATCAGCGCGGCGAGCACCGCCAGCGCCGTCAGGCCGGCGCCGCGCAGCGACAGTCCCCCGCCGGTCCAGGCGGCCAGGCCGACGGCGACGACCAGGCCGAGCAGGCCCACCACCTGCGGGAAGCGCGGGCTCCGATCCAGGCGCCGCGCCAGGTGCATGATCGCCTGGCCGGCGCGCAGCCAGGCAGCGTCGATGTAGAGGCGGTTCATGAAGAACAGGTAGAGCTGGACCTGCAGCACGCCGATCCACTTGGCGACTCTTCCCGGCGCCCGGATCGACCGGCCATGGCTGCGCGCGTAGATGAGGATCCACCCCGCGATGACGAACAGCGAGGTCACCACGATCATGAAGTCGAACAGCCAGTCGGGCAGACCGGCGGCGCGGAAGTAGTACGCCACATCGCCCGGCTGCGGATAAAGGAAATCAGAGAAGACCTCGGCCGCCAGGAGGTAGGTCGAGACCACCAGGAGGAGCGTCAGCAGCATCAGCGCCGCCACCTTGCCCGAGGCGACCGCCTTCAAGCGATAGAGCGTCAGGATCGCCTGCGAGGAAGTAAACCAGCTGAAGAACAGAAAGATGACCGTGCCCTGCGAGTCCTTCAGCGGAATGCTCAACACGCCGTGGATGGCGAGCAGGATGGTGAGCGGCAGGACGAGGCTCGTCGCGAAGCCGGTCAGCCAGGCGAGCAGCGAGAACTCGGCCGGCTCCTCTTCCTCGTCTTTGGCCGGCAGCCGCGGCTCCTGGCGGGCGGCATGAATCACGTGGCCGCAGTTGAGGAAGATGGTGGCCTTGAACAGGCCGTGGGCGATAAGGTGAAAGATCGCCAGGGAGAACGCGCCCAGGCCGCACTCCATGATCATGTAGCCCATCTGTCCGACGGTGGAGTAGCCCAGGGTCTTCTTGATGTCGTTCTGCGTCAGCATCATGCTGGCGCCCAAAAAGGCCGTAAGGAGTCCGACCGCGAACACTACATGCAAGGCGGAAGGACTGAGGCCGTAAAGCGGCGCCAGGCGGTTTAGCAGGAAGCCGCCGGCGTTGATGATGCCGGCATGGAGGAACGCGCAGACCGGCGTCGGCGCATAGAGGAAGTCGGGCAGCCACTGGTGCAGCGGAAACTGCGCCGACTTGCTCATACCGCCGACAAAGATCAGAAGCGCAATGGCGGTGACGGCGCGGATCGAGGGTCCGCCGCCCCGCCACAAGGAAAGGACGATGTCGGTCGCCTTGGCGCGGCTGAACAAGAGCTCGAAGTCCAGCGTTCCATAATAGCGATAGGCAAGGCAGATTCCGGCCAGAAAACAGAGATCGCCGATGCGCAGGATGGTGACGGTCCGGAAGGCGCCTTTGACCGTCGGCGCGTGCCCGTAGTTATAGGGGAGCAGACCGAGCAGCCAGCTGAGGAGCTGCCAGAACAGAAACAGCATCAGCAGGTTGGCGCTGGAGACCATGCAGACCAGCACCACCACCGTGAAGGACAGCAGCGTGTGAAACCGCGCGCGCCCGGCTTCCGACTGCATGTAGCGCCCGGAGTAGTGATAGATCAGGGTGCCGACCCCGGTTATGACCACCATCATCACGGCGGCCAGCCGATCCATCGACAGGATCACGGGAATCCGCCCCAGCCCCAGCAGCAGATCCAGCCGCACTGGCGGCTTGCCGTGCCCCGCCACCTGGTACAGAACCGCGACAGCCGCCGAAAACGCCGCCAGCTGCAGCAGGGCGCCGATTCCGTACGCCTTGCGGCCGAGCCACGCCTTCGGCAAGGCGGTCACGATCGCCGCCAAAAGAGGAGCGAGCAGGATCACCCAGGGAGAGTTGTGGGACATTGTCCTCCTCAACAAAAAGGCCGACCCAATCGCTGCTGAGTCGGCCTATAGCCCACGGGACCCGGGGTCCGCCGGATCGTTTCAGACAAACTGCCGCCAGCTTCATTTTAGGAATATCCACCTAGACTTGGTCAAGCACTATTTACGTCGCCAGCCCGTGGAGGTGGTGTCGCCCGGCGGGAGACGTACTATTTTGGCTTTGGGCTTTGGTTCGGACTTTTTTTGTGCTGTTTTGCTTGGCGAATTGCTGGCGTTTCGCTTGGCGTTTTGTTTGGCGTTTCTTTTGGGAGAACATCATGCTGCTTGTTGAAAAGGCGGACCGGATCGCGCTTGTAACCCTTAACCGGCCCGAGGCGATGAACGCGCTTAACCGGGCGCTTCGTGCCGCGCTATATGAAGCGATGGCGGCGCTTTCCAGCGACCCCGAGGTGAGCGTCGTCATCCTCACCGGAGCCGGGGAGCGGGCGTTCTGTGCCGGCCTCGATCTGAAGGAGCTCGGCAGCGATCCCGCAGCGATGAGCGCGGCCAACGCCGAGTCGCCGCAGGACAACCCGGTCAAGGCGATCGAGCTGTGCAAAAAGCCGGTGATCGGCGCGATCAACGGGGTGGCGATTACCGGCGGCTTCGAGCTCGCGCTTGCCTGCGATGTCCTTATCGGCTCGACGAGCGCCCGCTTCGCCGATACCCATGCCCGGGTCGGCATCATGCCGGGCTGGGGGCTGTCGCAGAAGCTGTCGCGCCTTGTCGGCGTTTATCGCGCCAAGGAGCTGTCGCTGAGCGGCAACTTCCTCGATGCCCGCACGGCCGAGGCGTGGGGCCTGCTCAACCGGGTGGTGGCGCCGGCGGAGCTTGTCGCCACCGCGCACCGGCTTGCCGCCGACATGGCGACGATCCCGGTGGCGACGCTGGCCGCCTACAAGCAGCTCATCGACGACGGGTTTGATGAAAGCTTCGGCCGCGCGCGGGCGCTGGAGCATAACATTTCAAGCGCCTACAACCGCGAAGTGACCCCGGCGGCCATCGAGGCCCGCCGCGCCGCGATCCAGGCGCGCGGGCGGACGCAGTAGCTCAAATACCCCAGCGACCCCGGGCCCTAGTCGGCGTAGCGGGCGGACCGCTGCTCGTGCGGCGAGCCCGCGGTCCCAAATACAAGATCCCACAGCGGCGTAATCGAGGCGTAGTAGCCCGAGCGCATCGAGTCGTGGTGGACATCGTGGTGACGAACCAGCGCGGTGAGCGACCGCAAGGGAAAGAAGCGCAGATCGATCGCCGAGTGGATGAACACATTCAGCAGCGAGTAGATGAGGAACGCGAGCCCAAACGACGACAGTCCGACCGGTCCGCAGAGCGCCGTGCAGCCGAGGAACAGTCCGACGCCGGCCGCGGTCTCGGCCGGGTGGATGTACAGGCTGTCGCGCGCGTAGGGAGTGCGGATGCTGTGATGCACCGCGTGAATCCGCCGACCGACCGACCACTTGTGGAAGGCGAACCTGTGCATCACATAGTAGCCAAGGTCGTAGAGTAAAAGGATGAGCGCCGCCTCGCCCACGGTCCGCAGTACGCCCACCGGCTCGCTGAGCACCAGGTACGAGCGCAGCGGCAGCGTCACCCCGAACAAAAGGCCAATCGACACCGCGACATTGGTGACGACCCCCCGCTGGTAGGTCCTGGCGTCGACCCGCGACTGCCGGTCGGGCCGCTGGCGGTGCCGCCGCGCAAGGTCGGTGCGAGCGAGCCCGCCGAGCGCGAGCATGAATCCCCCGTTGAGCGCGAGGATGACAAGGAGCATGACGACGAGCTGCATGGTGTACCTTGGGAGCCTGGGGTAGCCCTTATAACCTGCCCTATAACCTGATAAATAGTTGCGGTGTTCAGTTCCTGTTTTTCTCTATATCACGGGATCACGGGTAAAAGATGGCGAGCATGAATTCCCAACCTGCCCTGGCGGTCGTAACCGGCGCCGCCGGCTTTGTCGGTCGGCACCTTGCCGAGCGGCTCGTCGCTGCGGGCGCTGACGTTGTCGCTTCGGATCTACGGGCCCCGGGCGCCCCGGGAATCCCGGGGGCCAGCTACATTACCTGTGATGTGACCGACAGCGCCGCGTGCAACCGCCTGGTCGCCGGAGCCGAGGTCGTCTTTCACGTGGCGTCGATGGTCCAGACGCGGCGCAGCGGGGCGGACCCTGTGTGGGCCGTCAACCACGGCGGGACGCGCAAGCTCCTCGCGGCGGCGGCGGCCGGCGGCGTCCGGCGCTTTGTCTACGTCAGCTCGGCGAGCGTGGTCTATCAAGGCGCCGACATCGAGAACGGCGACGAGTCGCTGCCGTATGCGGCGCTCTCCCAGGCCCCGTACGCGGACAGCAAGATCGCCGCCGAGCGCGAGGTCCTGTCAGCCAACCGTCCCGACGCGCTGCGCACCTGCGCGGTCCGCCCGCACGTGGTCTTCGGACCCGGGGACGGCCGGTTCCTTCCGGCGATCCTGCGGCGCGCCCGCTCCGGCGGACTGCGGCTGGGGGTGGGCCGCGACGACAAGCTTTCGGACTTCACCTATATCGACAACCTCATCGACGCGCTCGTCCTCGCCGACCGCCGTCTGCAGGCCGAGCCGGCGCTCGGGGGTCGGGCGTGGTTTATTACCAACGGGGAGCCGGTCGCGTTCTGGGACTTCATCGGTCGCGTGCTGAAGCGCCTGGGAATGCCGCCCCTAATAGGCCGCATCCCGTACCGGGTCGCCTATGCCGGCGCCGCGCTCGCCGAAGGGCTCGGCGCCTTGCTTGGCCGCGACGCGGGGCCCGAGAACGGCCTGACCCGTTTCGCGATCCGCTACATGTGCACCCATCACTACTTTTCGATCGAGCGGGCGCGGCGCGAGCTCGGCTACCAGCCGGCGGTCGGCATTGATGAGGGAATCCGCCGCACCATCGAAGCGCTGCGAGCCGCCGGCGAGCTCCCGGGGCCAGGCACTAGCCCAGAAGGTACGTAGGAGCGGACTCCGGACTCCGGAGCCGCGGCCGGGTCACTCCCCGTCGAGCAGTCGGGAGAAGGCGGAAGCGGGGCGGATCTGCGTCACCTCGTCGCCCGTCTCATCGGCGATCTCGACGATCCGGCCGGCGGCGCCGCGCAGGCGGCGGCAGAGCTCGCGCGCGATGTTCTGCAGCACCATCACATACGCCTGCACGTCTTCCATGTAGAGCCGGTACAGATCTCTATTGGTCAGCTCCAGGAGCTGCGCCGCCGTCTCGGCGGTCACCGTCATCGAGTGCGGGTGCACCTCGATAAGCGCCATCTCGCCGATGAAGTCGCCGGGGCCGAGCCGCTGCAGGCGCACGTTATGCCCCGACTCGCCGGCGCTGCTGGCGACCAGGGTGCCGACCGAGATGATGTACAGCGAGCGCCCGAGCTCACCCTCGCGGAATACTACCTGACCGCGCGCCAGGCTGCGCGGCACCAGCATGCCGATGACGCGCGCCAGCGCTGCATCCTCCAGCCCGCCGAAAAAGGGAGTGCGAGACAGAGCCTGCTTACGCGCTTGGAGATCATCGCTCACTTTCCCATGAAAGCACGATCCGCCCGGCGCGCCAACCGATCTGTCCGCGCTTTAGTACTAGTCCGGCCAAGTATGGGAAAGGACTTGGATATGCGTACCCCAAAGCCGGCTCCGGCGCCCGAGCCGGGCCGTTAGCTGAAGCTGTATCTTTGCACGCACGCTTGCGCTAATGTGCGTTTCCATGGTCGCAGCACCGTCCCAAACCTCCATGCGCACCGAGGCGCTGATCTTAGTTCTGTTCATGCTCGCCGGGCTCGCGCTCTTTGCGCCGATCCTCGGCTCATTTTTCTTGTCCGATGATTTCACCCTGATCGAGCTCGTGCGCACCGGCGGGCCGCTGAGCCTGTGGTGGCGCGGCGCCGGCTTTTTCCGCCCGCTCGTCTCGCTGAGCTTGTATGTAGACCACTCCATCTCGGGTCTGAGTCCGCTCGGCTATCACCTTACCAACGTCCTTGCGCACTCGGGGTGCGCGTTCCTCGTGTACCGCATCGCGCTCGGGCTCGGCCTGGGTCGGCTGACCGCGGGGCTGTGCGGAGTCATCTTCCTGGCGCTCCCATCGCACTCCGAGCCGGTCGCGTGGATCTCCGGGCGTACGGATGTGCTGGCGGCGCTGTTCGGCCTTGCCGCGCTCGACTCCTACCTGCGCTTTCGCCGCCAGGGGACAAGCGGCGCGCTGGCGCTGGCGGTGGCGCTGTTCTTTGTCGGATTGTGTGCGAAAGAGTCGGTGGTCACGCTGTTCGCGATCGTCTTTTTTGCCGACCTCCTGCTCACCTTCCAAGCTGCGGGACCGGCGCCGCGGCGGCACCGGCTGCTCGCGACCCTGGTCTTTTTCTTCGCCGGCGGCGTCTATGTGCTGGTGCGGCGGGCGATGGTCGGCCAGTGGGTGGGCGGGTACGGCGCGGCCGTACACCTGCGGCCGAACCTGCTCCAGATGGTGGCCAACCTGGGGCTGTTCCCGCTGCGCGCCCTCGGGTCGCAGGTGCCGGCGGCGCTGCTCCCGCGCAGCCTGCCGAGTACCGGCGTCCAGCAGGCGCTGCTCGGGCTGCGCGCGCACCTGCCGGGGTGGGCGCTGCTCTTGTTCGCGGCGGCGGCGCTGGCGGGGGCGGCGACGCTCGGCTCGCGGGTGGTGGGCGCGGCGCGGCGCCGGCTGACCCGCGCGCAGCTGCTGCTCCTTGGCTTCTGCATCATCGCCTTCTATGTGGCGCTGCTGCCGGTCCTGAGCCTGTCTGTATCGCTGCTCGGTTCCGAGGGAGAGCGCTTCCTGTACTTCCCCTCGGCGTTCGCCGTCCTGGCCGCGGTGGCGCTGTTGCGCTTCGGGCTGCGCAGCCGGTGGGCGCAGCGGGCGGTGTTCACGCTGCTGCTGCTGTTCCACGTGGCGGCGCTCGGGTATGCCAACCACAACTGGCAGGCGGCGGGCCAGCTGACCGAGCAGCTCGTCGCCCAGCTCCGCGAGGAGCCGGCCGCGCCGCCGCTTCTGCTGGCCAACCTGCCCGACAGCATCGGCGGCGCGTTCGTGTTCCGCAACGGAATCGAGTCGGCGCTGCGGCTGTTTGATCAGACCCCGCGCGCCGTGTTCGTGCTCACCCTGCACACCCTGCTCGACTCGGACGATGAGGTCACCGCGACCACCGTCGCCGCAGCGCCGCCCGCCCGCTCGGCCGCCGAGCTCACCATCCAGCTGGCGGAGCCGCGCGCTTACTTCTACAGCATCACCACACCGCCGCCCGCGAGCCGCTTCGCCGGCACCTATGAAGTGGCGGCCACGGAGCAGAGCCGCTGCGTGCTCCGCCTGAGCGGCATCAAGACGCCCTACGCGCTGCGCTATTTTTCAGGCGGCGTACTCCACCCGCTGACGCCCGCCGGCTCATCGCCGTAGCTGCCCACGAGCGCCGCGGCGAATCCCCGGCAGCGCCTACTGTCCTGGGCCGTCGGCCCACTGGCCTCGGCCGTCGGCCCACTGGCCTCGGCCCTCAGGCCGCCAGCGCCTGCGCAAAAAGCTTCGCCAGCCGCGGCGCCGACTCGCTGCCCAGCGACTCGTTTATGCGCAGCTCGAAGCCGGCGAACTCCCGACTCGGCCGCGGCAGGAGCACCCCTTGCGCCTTGAGCGCCGCCTGGAACGACTCCAGGTTGCCGCCCTGCACCAGCAGCCTGTGGATGTTCGACCCATTGGGGATCGACTCGATGCGCAGCCGCGGCTGCTTGGCGAGAAGGGCAAGCAGCTCGCGCGCCACCGCGACCGCGCGCAGCGAGCGCTCCCAATAGCCGTCCAGGTAGTGGGCGGCGACCGCGGCGAACGGCCAGGCGTGCAGCAGGCTGCCGCCGAAGAGCTTGCGGTCGTGGCTTATCGCCTCGATGAGCTCCCGCGAGCCGGCCAGCACCGCGCCGCTGCCCGCGTTGAAGCACTTGTAGAGCGAGACATACACGGTGTCGAACAAGGCCGCGTAGGTCGCCGGGGTGATGCCGGTCCAGGCGGCGGCGAGGAACAGCCGCGCCCCGTCCAGGTGCAGCTTCAGGTCGCTCTTGCGGGCGTAGGCGGCGATGCGCTGCATCTCGGCGAAGTCGAACACCGCGCCGTCGCGGCGGCGCACCGGGCACTCGATGCAGATGGCGCCGACCGGGGTCGGGAACGGCCCGGCGACGGCCCGCTGGCAGGTCGCCTGCACCTCCTGCACGGTGAACGTCGCCTGCCCCTGCCCGAGCGGCACCAGGTTCAGGTGCGACAGCGCCTGCACGCAGTCCGCCGAGTCGCAGTAGATGTGGCTCTCGGCCGGCACCAGCACCCGCGTCCGGCTGCCGGCGAGCCGCCGCAGGGCCAGGTGGTTGGCGAGCGTGCCCGTCGGGATGAACAGCGCCCGCTCCTTGCCGAGCACCTTGGCGAACTGCTGCTCCATCGCCTCGACGGCGCCGCCCTGCAGGTAGGTGTCGGCCCCGGCCTTGCCGGCCTGCTCCAGCGTCACCAGCAGGCGCGCGTACTCGCCGGGCGACAGCCGAAGCCCGTCGTCGTTGAAGCTGATCGGGCGCGGCCCGTCGGCCGGCACCGGCGCAGAGCCTGCGCCCGCGGCTGAAGCTGCAGCGGCGGGCAGAGCAGGCAGGGTCGCCCCGAGCACCGCACAGGCGGAGCTGGTGCGGAAAAAACTACGACGAGTTTGTGGTCTCATTGAGGGGTCTTGGTTTATCAAATATCGGCCCGCTGCCCAATCGTTGCTCTTTCCCGAGCAAGATGAGCTAGGGTCAGGCAACGCAATCAGACACCGCAATCACGGAGCAGCAATGGCCCGCATGGTCCTGTGCAAGAAACTCGGACGGGAGCTACCCGCCCTGACCTTCCAGCCTTTCGACGACGAGCTCGGCGAGCGCATCTACAACGAAATCTCGGCCGAGGGGTGGTCGATGTGGCTGGAGCACTCCAAGATGCTCATCAACGAGTACCGCCTGGATCTGGTCACCCCCGAGGCCTTCCAGCTCCTGCACGACCGCTGCGACGCGTACTTGTTCGGCGAGGGCTCGGCCCCGCCGCCCGAGTTCAAGCCAGCGGCGCACAAGTAGCGAGCAGCGATGCCGTCGTCCCTGCAAGAGCCGGGGGCGGTGCTGCTGGTGTCGCTGTATTAGCTTGGCCACCAGCCGCTGCAGCTCGCCTCGCCGCTCGGCTTCCTGCGCGCGCGCGGCTTTGCGCCGCAGGTGCTGGACCTGCACGCCGAGCGGCTGGCCGCCGAGCCCATCGCCGCGGCCCAGGCGATCCTGGTCTCGGTGCCGATGCACACGGCGCTGCGCCTGGGCCTGCGGTTCCTCGAGCGGGCGCGGGCCTTGAATCCGCAGGCGCTGATCGCTTTTTACGGCCTGTACGCGACGCTGAACGCCGGCCACCTGCTGCGCCAGGGCGCCGACGCAGTCCTCGGCGGCGAGTATGAGAGCGCCCTGGTCGCGCTGTGCGAGGCCCTTTCCACCTCGCCCACCGGCAAGGCGGGCCTGCCCGCGATCGCCGGGGTGCACACCGCCGGCCATCCAGCGCCGCCGGTGCTGGCGCGGCTGCCGTTCGTCGTGCCGGCGCGCGACTCGCTGTTGCCGCTTCGGCGCTACGCCCGCTTCGACCCCGGCGACGGCCCCGAGCGTCTGGCCGGCTACACCGAGGCCAGCCGCGGCTGCCTGCACCTGTGCCGGCACTGCCCGATCCCGCCGGTCTACGGTGGCCGCTTCTTCGTCGTTCCCCGGGACATCGTGCTCGCCGATGTCCGCCAGCAGGTTGCCGCCGGTGCCGAGCACCTCACTTTCGGCGACCCCGACTTCCTCAACGGACCCCGCCACTCGCTGGGCCTGCTCCGCGCCCTGCACGCCGAGTTCCCGGCCCTCACCTTCGACGTCACCTGCAAGGTCGAGCACATCCTGCGCGAGCACGCGCTGTGGCCCGAGCTCGCGCGCCTGGGCGTGCGCTTCGTGGTCTCGGCGATCGAGTCCCTGAGCCCCGCGGTGCTGACGCTGCTGCGCAAGGGCCACACGCCGGCCGACATCGCGGCGGCGCTGCAGCTTTTGCGGGCGGCGGGCATCGCGATGCGCCCGTCGCTCGTCGCCTTCACCCCGCTCACCACGCGGGCCGACTACCGCGAGCTCCTTGAGTTCGTCGCCCACAACGATCTTGTCGAGCACGTCGATCCGGTGCAGTTCACCATCCGGCTGCTCGTGCCGCCGGGCTCCTACCTGCTGGACGTGCCCCAGCTCGCGCGGCACCTGGGCCCGCTCGATGAGGCCCGCCTGTGCTACCCGTGGCAGCACCCCGACCCGTGGATGGACGAGCTGCACCAGCAGGTCACCCGGCGCGTGGCGGAAGGGCTCGCGGCCAAGGAGTCG
>DAOMZC010000050.1:0-16640 GCA_035437965.1 Pseudomonadota bacterium | reverse complement strand
GCGGGCCGATGCGGTGGCAGCTGGCGCGGGCGGCGGCGGGCTCACCCGACCCGTGGCGCCGCGCCCGCGGCTGTGACCTGTTCTGCCTGCGGCTCAGTGCGGGGCTGCAATCGGTGCTCCGTCTGTCGCGCGACGCGGAGCCGATGGTGCGAGCGGCCGCCGCGGCCCGGCTCGCGGCGCTCCCCGACGGCGATCAGCGGCTGCGCGAGCTGCTCGCGCGGTCCGGCGGGCCCGATGCAGAGGACCGCGCGGCCGCCTATGCGCGCCTGCTGCGCGAGCCGGATGAAGCGGCGGTGACGCTGCTCGCCGCCGGGCTGGGGAGTCGCCAAGATGGCCCGGCAGAGTCCTCCCTCGTGCGCGAGCAGCTGCGGGCAACCGCGCTCGTGCTGCCCGCCGACCTGCGCCAGTCCCTGCAGCAGCAGCTGCCCGAATCCGAACGGCGCGCCCTCGCCGACCTTGAGTCTCGCCCCGCGCCGCTCCGGCGACCCCCGGTCCGCCCGGCCGTGTCCGATCCGCCGCGGCGACCGCTGGGGCGCACGGGGCTGCTCGTGTCACCGCTGGCGCTGTCGGGAGCCCACGAACTGACCAGCGGGGCGCTGGCGCAGGCCCGGCAGGCGGGAGTGAACCTGTTTTTCACCAGCACCGCTCATGCAAGCTGAAAAATATCGCGCCCTTACGGCGCCGGCACCGCTGACCGTCCGCAAAATTACCGCGCTTTCGTCCAGCCCCCACATGGCAGGCGTGGACGACAATTGGACGACGCCCCCGGCGCGATGAGAAGAGGAGCTCCCGACCATGGGCGACATAGTCCGCGTGGTGCGCAGAGGCAAGTTTGTCGGCTGGTACGTCCGCTACAAAGACACGGACGGCAGGCGCAAGCAGCGCGCCAGCCACCAACCAACCAAGGAGCTGGCACGCCGCTACTTGCTGGAGATCGAGGGCCGCGTGGCCCGCGGTGTAATCGGCATCCCCGAGCTCGGCCGGCCCGCCCTCACCCTGGCCGACTTATGTGAGCACTTCCTGAAGGAGTACACCCGGCCCCGGCTCAAAGACCCGGCGCAGTACCGCAGCGATGCTCGCACCTGTCTGCGGCGCGTCCTGCCGCTCATCGGCGACCGCGCCGTGGACTCCTTGCGGCCCGCGGACCTGGCGCGCGCGCGGGATGAATTGGGTAAGCTGTACTCCGCCGCGAGCGTCCGGGTGACGCTGGCCTTCCTGGGAACGGTCTTGTCGTGGGCGGTCAAGCAGTCGCTCTTGCCGCTCAACCCGCTCAAGGGTGTCGAGCGGCCGGTGGCGCAGCCCAGCGTCGAATACTTCAGCCGCGATGAGGTGACCGCGCTGCTTACGCTGGGCGCGCAGCGGGCCGAGTCCGGAGAGCTGGCCGACAAGCTGCTTTACGCGTGCGCTCACTTCGCCGTCCACACCGGCCTGCGCAAGGGCGAGCTGCTCGGGCTCCGCTGGCAGGATCTGGACCTTGACACCGGCCGACTTACAGTCGCACGCAGCTACAAGACAGCGCCCAAGAGCGGCAAGATCAGACACCTGCGTCTGCCGGCGGCGTGCGCGCCGGTCCTGCGTAGTTGGAAGTCCTCTTGTCCGGCTACGCAGGACGGCCTGGTGTTTCCGGTGCGCCGCG
Organism: Pseudomonadota bacterium; assembly: GCA_035437965.1. Taxonomy (GTDB): domain Bacteria; phylum Myxococcota_A; class Polyangia; order Palsa-1104; family JAEUJZ01; genus CALFML01. Next base: position 15,004 of record DAOMZC010000050.1, on the reverse strand, counting down.
GGGGCGAGCACTCCCACAAGGCGATGCTCGGCCTGCCGCGGCTCTTGGCGGCGGCGGGCTGCCGGGTGCCGCTCCACCCCTGGCACGCGCTGCGCCACACGTTCTCATCGCACTTCATCATGAGCGGAGGGAGCCTGCTGGCGCTGCAGAAAATTCTTGGCCACAGCGATGTCAAGATGACCATGATCTACGCCCACCTGGCGCCCGATTTCCTCGGCACCGAGATGGATCGGATCAAGTTCTAGCTGGCCGCGGCCAGCACCTCGACAGCCGGCGGCGTAACCACCGTGAAGGCTCCGCTCGGGTCGAGATCCACGGTCATGGCATCGGGAAGATCGCCCTCCGCCAGGTGCGCCAGGATCCGGGAGGCGAGGATGGGCAGCAGGTGCTCGCGGACTATGTGATCGACGTTGCGGGCGCCGGTGTCGGCCTCCTCGCAGCGGGCGACGATGGCGTCGTAGACGGCGGTGGAGAACCCGAGGGTGACGCGGTGACTCTCGTGCATCCGGGCGGCCAAAAGACCCAGCTTGAGCTCGACGATCTGGCGCAGCACCTCGGCGGTGATCGGGAAGAACGGGACCACCGTCATGCGGGCGAGCAGCGCCGGCTTGAAGTGGCGGGTCAGGGCCGGGCGCAGCGCCTTGGCCAGGTCGTCACTTGTCGGCGCCCGCTCGCCGGCCGCCGCCAGCCGCATGGTGATGTCCGAGGCGAGGTTGCTGGTCATGAAGATGACCGTGTTGCGGAAGTCGACCACCCGCCCTTCACCATCGGCGAGCATGCCTTTGTCGAAGACCTGATAGAAGAGGTTGAGGACCTCGGGATCGGCCTTCTCGACCTCATCGAGGAGCACTACAGAGTAGGGCCGCTGGCGCACCGCCTCGGTAAGGACGCCGCCTTCGCCGTAGCCGACGTACCCCGGGGGCGAGCCGATGAGGCGTGAGACCGTGTGCTTCTCCTGAAACTCCGACATATTGATCGTGGTCATGAAGCGCTCGCCGCCAAAGAGCAGCTCGGCGACCGACAGCGCCGTCTCGGTCTTTCCGGTTCCGCTGGGACCGACGAGGAGAAAGACTCCCAGCGGCTGCCGCGGATCCTGAAGGCCCGCGCGCGAGTTGCGCAGGCGGCGCGCGATGGCGGCGATGGCGGCGTCCTGGCCGCGGATGCGGCGCATGAGCCGCTCCTCGATGGCGTTGACGGCGGCGACATCGTCACGGACCATCTTGCCGACCGGGATTCCGGTCCAGTCGGCGACCACCGCGGCCACGGTCTCGGGATCGACCTCGACCGAGACCAGGGGAATCTCCTTTTGCTCCGCGTGCAGCTTCGCGAGCGCCTCTTTCAGCTGGGCGCTGGTCGGCACCGGTGCCGGCAGGTTCTCCGCGGGCAGGACGACTCCCGGGGGCGGCGCGTGCTCGGCGGCGGGCGCGGTGTGCGGCGTCTGCTCGGTCTGCAGCGCCTGCTGCTGGCGCAGGGCCAGGACGGCCTCGGCCGCCGCCTTCTCCGCCCGCCACCGCTCCTCTAGCTGCTCGCGCCGGGCCTCGGCCTCGGCCAGGCGGGCGTTCAGCTCGACCAGCGAGGTATCGCCTTCGACGCTGTGCCCGCGCAGGCGGTCATCTTGCTGCAGGGCGGCGCGCTCGCGCTCGATGGCCTCGACGGCGCGCACGGCTTGTTCGAGCTCGCCCGGCCGCGTCGCCAGACCCAGCTTGACGCGAGCGGCGCAGGTATCCAGCAGATCCACCGCCTTGTCGGGAAGGAGCCGCCCGGCGATGTAGCGGCGCGACAGCTCCACCGCCGCCACCACTGCGTCGTCGCGGATGTGAATGCCGTGCCCGGCCGCCAGCCGCGTACACAGTCCGCGCAGCATGTCGGTGGCCGCTTCCGCGGAGGGCTCCTCCACCTTGACGAGCTGGAAGCGGCGGCTCAGCGCCGCATCTTTTTCGAAGAACTTCTTGTACTCCGACCAGGTTGTCGCGGCGATGGTGCGCAGCTCACCGCGCGCTAGCGCCGGCTTGAGCAGGTTCGCCGCATCGCTGCCGCCCGAGTTGTTGCCGGCACCGATCATCGTGTGCGCTTCATCGATGAACAAGATGATTGGCTTGGGCGAGGCCTTCACCTCGCCGATCACCGCGGTGAGGCGCGCCTCGAACTCCCCCTTGACGCCGGCCCCGGCCTGCAATAGTCCCATGTCCAGCGTCCGCACCTCGACATCGAAGAGGGCCGGCGGGACATCCTTGTGGGCGATGCGGAGCGCCAGCCCTTCGACCAGCGCCGTCTTGCCGACGCCGGCCTCGCCGACGATGATGGGATTGTTCTTCTGCCGCCGGCCGAGGATGTCGATGAGCTGGCGGATCTCGCGGTCGCGGCCCAGCACCGGATCGATCTTGCCGGCGCGGGCGCGTCCGGTCAGATCATAGGTGAACTTGCCGAGCGCGCTGTCGGCGGCCACCTCGGGCGGCGCGCTCGGCGGTGCGCCGGCGGGACGGCCCGGACCGAGAGTCGCCTCGGCGGGCGCGGCCACCGGCACTTCGATCGAGCCCTGGGTCAGCTCATCGAACTTGCGGCGGATGGTGTCGCGATCGAGGCTCCCAAGGAGGTCGGCGTAGGCCGCCGCCTCGTAGCGCTCCGGCTGCAGGAGCAGGACCAGGAACAGGTGTCCGGAGCGCACCCGGCTCGCCTGGTACTCCACCGAACCAAGGAGCCACGCGTCCTGAATCCAGGTCACCAAGAGCGGCGAAAAGACCGGCCGCCCGGTGTTGCCGCGCTGGCGCTGCTCGACTCCGTTCTGCAAGCTCCGGTTCAAAGACGTCATCGACGTATTCAGGGAGCGAAACAGAGTCGGCACGTCCCCTTGCTGCCCCTCGAGCAGCTGGAGCAGGAGGTGCTCGACGCCGACCTCGTAGTGGCGGCGGCTGATGGCAAAGCCGGCGGCCTGCTCGAGGGCGCGCGTGCACAGGGGATCCAGGCGCTTGAGGAGGGCACGATATTCGACGAGGAACATGGTCATTACACCTCGCGGTTGGCAAGCACGGACAGGCGTGGCGGGGGAGCGTCGCGACCAAGCGATGCCGAAATGGAAAAGCAGACCGGGTCGGTCCTGGGTGGACCGGCGGACACCGGCCAGCCGAGTCGACCGCCGGCGGTGCCGAGCTTGGCGCGGACCACCTCGCTGGCGGGCACCGAGACGTGCAGGCTGAGGTCGAGCGGCTGCCGCAGATAGAAGCGGCACAGGGCAATCAGCCGGTTGAGCAGACTCCCAGCGGGCATGAGCTGCAGGAAGGTGGAGTAGGGAATCGGGCCGATGTGCAGCCGAATCAGGCTCTGCCGGTCGATTCGCCGTGAGCCGATGACCACGTCCCGGCCGAGGCACCCGCCGCCGTCTTGCGGACGGCTGGCCAGGCGGAACCACTGCTCGGGCGGCAGGACGAGCTCGCGCTCGGGCGCCTGCTCGATGACGATGGGGAGCGCGAGCTCCTCGGTCAAAAGGACCTGCAGACCTTCAACCGGGCGGGTGCGCGGCAACAGCAGGCTGAGATAGCGCAAAAGGCGCACCGGCGCGATGCCGATTTCCTCCTCCGGAGTCTCCGGCGAAATCCCCAGCAGGTCGAGCAGCGCCCGCGACAAGAGGTCACTCCCATCGGGCTTATAGGACTGCTCATACCGGCAGTGCTTCCAGCTACGGTACCAGATCGACAGCAGGCGGTGATGCAGGAGATCCAGGAACTGCCGGGTCTGCGGCTGCTCGTCTTCCTCAAGCAGGATCTGGTGGGCGTACGAGCGCGGCAGAGGTGAGCCCGAGCCGTAAAGACCCGGCAGGTTGGTCGTGACCAGGGCCCCCGGCTGGCCGTCGGCCCCGTCGTAGCTTGTGACCGCGACGACTTCCGCGGTAGGAAATCCGAGCGAGGTCGAGGGGCGCAGCCGCAGCCGCTCTCTCTGGTAGGGCCCGCGCTCGCCGATGGGAGCGCCCGCCAGCGCCGACTCCAGGAGGCGCAGCGCCTGGAAGAACTGATAGCGATAGACCGGCTGCGCCAGCAGCTCCTGTCCCGCCATCAGACGAGCCCCTGGGTCCCAAGGCGTGCCGGCCAGGTGAGCTCGATTCCCTGATCGACGCCGCGGACCCGCAGCTGGGTGTAGCTGTTGATCGCCGCCGACTCGAACAGGAAGTGCTCCAGCGCGCTGCCGAAAAGGACGAACTCGCCGAAGTGGGCGAAGCGGTTTTCGTGCACCGCCAGGTCGATCCGGGTGCCGCGCAGCACCGCCGGCGGGCGGCCGACCATTCGCACGTCGGGTACCGCCGCGACCTCGGCAATCGCGTCGAGCAGCGCTTCCAGCTTCTGCCGCGCCGCCTGGTTGAAGCGGGCGGGAAAGTCATAAAGCTGCAGCAGGATGCGCAGCGAGTCGCGATCCTTGAGCGCATCAAGACCCAGAAGGACATGCGCAAACAGGCGCCACAGCCCGTCCCCGCCCACCGGTGCCGGCGCCGGCGCCGAGACGCCGCCCAGGTCGTGAAACTGCAGCGTCGAAGGAATGTCGGCGGTCGGCTTGCAGATCTCACCCGGGCGCAGGCGCAGCGGCAGATCGCGGTTGGTGCACAGCAGATCGACAGAGACGAGCGACTGGAGGGCGATGGCGCCGCCGCTCGGCTCGACGAACGACAGGTACGTCGGCACCGCCGGATACGCCGGCAGCTCGTCGCGCGCGGTGCTGCGGCTGCTGACCGGCGGTCGCTGCACCACCTGGTACATGACCGGCTGCTCGCCGACCTCCGCCTTGGGCCGGTGAAAGGAATAAAACGGCTGATAGTCCTGCGGCTGGCTGGAGCGCTTGCCGTGACCAAAGACCCGCTCGACCGCAAAGATGTCGTAGTGATCGGGCGCCGTACCCTCGGGCCGCAGCGGATATTCGGTGCGGGTCCCGTCGACCTGCAGCGGCGTCGCGGTGTGCGGAAACAGGTTCACCGCGGGGGCGCAGTTGCAGCGCACATGCTCGACGGTCGGGGTCAGCGAGTCGCCGGGCAGCGGCGCCAGATCGAACTCCACCTCCAGCCGGTCACCGGGCGGCAGCTCCTTGAGCGCATCGAGTCCTGTGAGATCGAAAAAGAGGAACTTGGCGGGAAACAGGAAGTACTCGATAAGGTGCCGGGAAGCGCTGAAGCTCGTTTTGAGATAGGGCAGCAGCGACTCGTCCTTCTGCCAGCCCACCGGCCGCAGGGCATCGCGCGGCAGCGAGCGCTCGCCGAGCAGCTGCCCGCTTGCCCCAGTTGCGCCGTTTCCCGACGACAGCACGCGCAGGCGAATGCCGCGCAGGTAGTGACTGAGCCAGGCGTACAGACCGAACGCCTCGCGGCCCAGGCCCTTGATGCTGGTGCCGTGAAAGTGCAGCCGCAGCGGGTAGCCGGCCAGGCTCGTCGTGAGCGCGCCGGGGAGCAGCGACAGCGAGAGCGTGAGCCGATACTGCGACAGGCTCGGCGCGGTCAGCCGGACGGCAGAAACCTTGAGCGGCAAGATCGGCGTCGCATACGCGGTCTGAAACTGACACGCAGTCCCATCGACCGGAACCGACCGCACGAGCGAGCCGGCCTTTAGTACCTCCGGCCCGCGGAACATGTTGGGACGCGGCAAGAACTCAAGCACCACCGCCGCCGGTGCGGGACGCAGCGCCTGCGGCCACAGGTGCGAGAGCAGCGGATAAAGGAGCTCGGGAAACTGCGCATCGAGTCCCTGCCGGATGCGCCCGGTCAGGAACGCCACCCCCTGCAGCAGGCGCTCTACGTCGGGATCGCCGCCGGCGAGGCCGAGCTCGCGGGCGATATCGGGGTAGGCGCGGGCAAACTCGCCGCCCATTTCCCGGAGGAATGCGAGCTCATCCTCATAGTAGCGCTTGAACACGGGCGGCTACGTTAGCTTGACCCGGCCGGAAGATACAACCACCGTTTCAAACCAAACTTCCTCGGCGGACTTGCCCGCGTGCACCGAGGCGCGGATGCGGAAGCAGGCGGTCATCGGGCCGTGTGCGTTCGGTACGTGCTCGACCTCGACCTGGGCGATGCGCGGCTCGTGGGCCTTGATGCAGCGCTCGATCGACTCTTCGATTTCGCGCGCGCGCTCCGGGACGCCGTTGACGATCTGGGTGAGGTCTGGCAGACCGTAAGTGGCGCAGGCTGGCGCCATTCCTTCGCGGCTGTTCAGGATGCGCTCCAGGTTGTGGATGATCGACAGGCGCAGATCATCCAGGTCATGCTCGGTGACGTGGCCGGTGGTGCCGGCGGTGTCGGCGGTGCGACGCAGGCGTTCGAACAGGGACCGGGTGGCGGGCATGGGATCTAGCAGCATGCGTAGCACCTGTCTTTGCGGTGTGTCAAAGCGCGGGCAGAGGCAGCTTGCCATGGCCTGCCGCTCGTGCGATAACCGCGCCGTGCAGTCGCTCGGTCGCGCGTTGCAGGGGTTTGTCGTGGCGCTCCGGATACTGAGCGGCGTAGTTGCCGTCGTACTCTTGGTCGTACTTATCGGCAATCCGGCGCCCGCTTACGCCGAGCCAGCCGGCGGCTGCGAGGACGGGCCGGTGTGCCGCAAGCTGCTGGCAGAGGGCCGGCAGCACTTCATGCTCGGGCGGTACGAGCCGGCGCGGGCGGCGTTCAAGTCCGCCTTCGAGCAGAGCCACGACCCCGAGGTGCTGGTCCACCTGGGCCGGACCCTGCAGCTGCTCGGCAAGCACCCCGAGGCCCTTGAAGTGTACCGGAGCTATCTGCTCACGGCCCCCTACCAGGCACCGGCGCGGCTCCAGGTCGTGGAGTGGGCCCGCGAGGTCCTGCCCGCCGCGGCGGAAGCCAGCCAGGATGCGACTCCGGCGCCCGAGCCGGCAAGATCTGCGGCGACCGTGGTGCCGCGACCCTGTGGCGCCGCGGACGGGCGGCGGAATCGCCGGCTCAAGATCGCCGGCGGCATCTTTCTCGGCGGAGCCACGCTGGGACTTGCCGCCTCGGCGGTGCTGGCCGGTCTGAACGGCCGGGACGAGGGCGGACTCTGCGAGTTCCGCGGTGTGAGCTCCGCTTGCGTCCTGGATGCTCGAGCTGCCTTGATCTCTGGTTTCGTGCTGTCCGGGGTGGGTCTGGCGGCGGGAACCGCCATGCTGACCGTGGGCCTCCGCGGCGGCCCGGACAAGCGAGGATCATTATGCGACGTTCCTTAGTTTCCCGAGCTTGGCCGGCTTGGGGATTGCTCTGCGGATTGGTCTGGAGCTCATGCAGCGTTATTAGCTTATGTGAATACGATCTTGATCGCTGCGTTGATCTTACGATAACCGTAGATCATAAAAAAATTGAATTATATCAAAGTATGGATAATTTCCTCGGGGTCTCGTTCCAGAATCACTTTTCCGACGTCGCGATCGACTGTTTCCTGGAGCCCGAGAACCAGGCTTTCAGCCTCCAGTGGATTGCCACTCTGGCCCCGCCGGCAGCAGAGGCTTTCGTCGAAATTCGGGTTCCACAGGGACAGCTGCAGGGCCTGGCGCTGGGACGGTACGCGCTGCTCTGCCAGGAAGTTGATACGGCGCGACGGCCGGCGCGGCTGCAGAATCTAGTTCTAAAACAACATCCGCTTATTTACAATACGTTAGCGATAGCTGCATATTCGGGGACCCCTGAAGACCGGCCAATCGTTGAGCAGCTTGGATTTATCGATGATACAGTCATTGCAGTTAACTCGGGATTGGATAACAAGGGTTTGCCGGTCAGGCAAATCAAGGATTATGTATATAATGAAATAAATCATAGATTGTCCGCCTTGATAACAGCAGGGTACTTTGCCGAGCCGTTCGGGCCGGATACGCTGGTCGCGTTCTCCAAGCGCGACGTACTGCTGCTCACCCGGTACTTCGACAACCTCCTCCTTCGACACTGCGCGGGAGTGATGCCGGCGGACATCGGGAAGTGCCCGGCCGTCGATTACGACAGGCCGATGGAGCTTGAGACCGGCAAGGCGCTGGTGGCAACGCCCAGCGGGAGCTTCGTAGTCCGCGCCGACAAGGGCGGCAACCTGCTGCAGGCGACGACGCAACCGCCGCTGAGCTGGGCCCCCCTCCCGACAACCGCCATGATCCCGGCCGCAGGAGCGGTGAAGGTGGCGAGCGGGGACCTGAATGCCGACGGCAAGGCTGACCTCGTAGTGCTCTGGCAGGCCGACAAGAGTCAGCAGGTGCGGGTGTTCCTGGGGCAGGCAGGGGGGTTTGGCGAAGACCTGGAGTGGACTCGCGAGCTGGAAGCCGGGCTCGGCAAACAGGCGGTAACCGTGACGGCGCTGGCGGTAGGGGACGTGGACGGCGATGGCTGTGCGGATGTGGTGATCGGGCAAGGGCTGGAGCTCGCGGTGCTGCAGAATCAGCAGGGACGGTTTGTGAAGATCTGGAGCCAGGGGCTCGATCCGAGCAAGGCGGGTAGAGAGCTCACGGCGGTCACCGTAGGACGGCTTGCGGGCAGCAGTCCAGAGCAGGGCCCGGACATCGTGGCGGCCAGCAATACCCCATATGACCCGACTGGGACGCCTCCTATGAGCACGCTTTACCTGCACGCGTTCCGACCGCAGTAGCAGCCGGGGCGATTCCCTAAGACGCCCACGCCGCTATATGCCTTGCGGAACGCGCTGGGGTTGCACTAGGCTGCCTCAGCATGGATCGGGAACGTATCGGCCCATATCGGTTCATCCGAATGCTCGGCAAGGGCGGCATGGGGACGGTCTTCGAGGCAGTGCACGAGGCCATCGAGCGGCGGGTGGCGATCAAGATCCTGCACCCGGAGATGGCCGCCAATCCCGAGCATGCGGCGCGCTTTTTGAACGAGGCGCGGGCCGCCAACCGGATCGATCACCCCGGCATCGTCGAGATCCACGACTTCGACTCGCTGCCCGACGGAACGACGTTTCTCGTGATGGAGTTTCTGGCCGGCGAGACGCTGCACAAGCGCTTTCATCGCCAGGGCAAGCAGCTGGGGCTCGGCGAGGTGCTGTGGGTCGGGCGGGAAGTCGCCAGCGCGATCTCGGCGGCCCACAGCAAGGGCATCATTCATCGCGACCTCAAGCCAGACAACATCATGGTGGTCAGCGATCCGGACTGCGCGCGCGGCGAGCGGCTGAAGCTGCTCGACTTTGGGATTGCCAAGGTGGCGGCGCTGTCCGGGAAGAGCGAAGCGGTTACCCAGGTGGGGACCGTGATGGGCACGCTTTTTTACATCTCGCCGGAGCAGCTGCGCAACACCGCGCAGGTAGATGATCGAGCGGATGTCTACTCGCTGGGCGCGATGCTCTACCACCTGCTCGCCGGGCACCCGCCGTTCCAGGTGAACAGCGACATCGAGCTTGTCGCCAAGCACCTTCTGGAGGCGCCGCGGCCGCTGCGCGAGGTCGCCCCCGGCGCGCCGGAGCCGCTCTGCACCCTCATCGACACGATGCTGGCCAAGGAGCCGCAGGCGCGGCCCGCCATGGCCGAGGTGGCGCAGCGCTTTGCCGAGCTGCAGGAGGACGTAGCTGAAGCGGACGGCGCTCTGGCTGCGGCGGAAGGCCGCGCCGTCGCTCCTCGCACCTTGGCGCGCCGCTCGGGTTCGCTGAGAGAGGGGGGGCGTGCAGCGCCTACGCCAGGGTCGGACGCCGCTGGCGCTTCCCTGCCCAGCGCCTCGACGGTCAGTGGTGCTGCAAGCGAGTCGCTGCTGTTTTCGCGCAGCAGAGCTAGACCGCGGCGGTGGTTGACGGTCTCTACAGTTTCGGTGCTGGCGATCTGGGGCGCGATCGGGGGTTCGATACTCTACAGTCGCTCGCGCGGGAAGACTACCGTCCGGACGGCTGCGGTCGCGCCGGTGGTAAAGCCCGAGGTGAGCGTGAGGGCTCAGCCGCCACCGACTCCCACACCGCCGCTACAGCCGCCGACTCCCACGCCGCGCCAAGACACCGCCGGTGCGACCGGGGATGCGCAGCTTGCCAGCGGACAACCAGCCTCAGTCGGGTCACCGCAAGCAGATCAACAGCAGACCAAGAAGACCGCCGCTCCTTCCGGCCGGCCGCGCCACGGGGACGCGTGCCAGCGGGTGATCGTCTCGCGCTCCTGCCTGACGCGCCAGAACACGCCGCTGTCAGCCGACATCCAGCGGGCGATCGTCGAGGCGGCGCGCAGCAGCTCGCTGCGTGTGTGCCGGGGCCAGACGCTCCGCATGGTGCGAGCCGGGAGTCGGATGATCTTCGACTCCAAAGCCGCTGTCGCTCCGGGCGAGGTCGACTCGTTTTCCGGTACCCTGCGCGGGCTGCTCGCGCCGGGCCAGGGCTTGCCATCGGAGGTAACCGTCAAGTGCAGCAACTAAGGCGACTCAGCCGGAAAGATTGGCGCCTCCTCTGCGCATTGGGGGTCCTGGCCGTGGGCGGCTGCCAGCCGGATCCGATTGCGCTGCAGCTCAAGGCGGAGGTGGCTCAGCTGAAGCAGACGGTTGCCGCGCAGGGCCAGGCGATCACCGTGCTGCGCGGCGAAGACCGCAACATCTGGCGCAGCATGCGCTGCACCGATCCGCAGGTCGCCGACTTCATGCAGGAAGCCGAGAAGTGCGAGAGCGGCCAGTGCCCGCAGCGCAGCCTGAATCGCGTCCTTGACTTCATGATCCGGCAGAAGCACGTGCTGGTGCGGCTGCGTTCGGATCAGACGCCGATGCAGATGGCGCCGCTGCGCAAGACGCAGCTTCAGGAGCTGCTCAGCCCGCAGCAGCTAAGTCCGGTTTCGCGGCTGCTGATGCTGACCATGCACGTGAAGCTGACGGGCGACGCGGCCGTCCGGCTGCCCGAGGCGCTCGCCGATCAGATGGTGCTGCACATGAGAAACGGGCTGAGCCTGGCCAAAGAGACTCCCCGCCTGGGACCTTTCCCAGTCACCTGCGACGAAAAAACGCAGCTGCTCGATCGATATTCGCGTACGGTGCAGCAAGACAAGCCGGTTCGCGAGGAACCCAAATCAAATGAGGCCCAGGTCGTCATCTGGGTCTTCAGGGTGGACTGCTGATGATGAAGACGGCTCTGTGTCTAGTTCTGCTGATTGCCGGACCTTCCCTGGCCTCGGCCGCGACCGGCGGGGTTGCGGCAGACGGGGACCGCGGCAGCGCGCAGGACGAGTTCTATCTGCTAAACCACCGGGTCGCGATGCCGTCTTTAGTGGTCTGGGACGGCGCGAAGCGCGAGTGGCGCGCGCCGCTCGGCAATGAGGGCGACGGTCCCTCGGCGCAGATCCGGCTCGTTCATCTTTGGGGGACCTACTGCCAGCCTTGCGAAGAAGAGTTTCCGGTCCTCAAGCAGATGGATCTGCAGCTGCGCAAAGACTATAAAGGCGCGGTCCAGTTCGTCTACATCGCCGACGCGCTCAGCTCCGCGGCCGAGATGCGGAAGTTCATGGATAAGAATCACACAAATATGCCCCTTGGCCTGCTTTATCGCGATGGCGACAACAAGCTGTCGGCGGATCTCCTCAGCGTGCTGCCGCAGCGGGGAGCGGTTGCCGGCGCTGCGGACGCGCCGAGCGAGCGGCAGCTGCGGTTGCCGCTCACCCTGGTGCTGGACGCGGACAACGTAGTACGCCTGGCCTTTGTCGGGACGGTGCTGAACCGGCGCGCCGCCATCGTAAATGGCATTGCGCAGCTCAGCAGGACGCTATCGGGAGACAACGCGCCGGGCAAGGCAAAGCTGGCCGCCAAGAAGGGCCGCTCGCTTCAGTAACTGCCATGCTTTGAGGACTCCATGTCGGTGACGCTCAGCAGCAGGCTTATCGGTCCCCTGACGGCGCTTGCTATGTGCGCTCTCCCCGCAAGCGGGTGGGGCCAGACGCCGGCGCGAGCTCCGCTGTATCTTCTGGAGATCAAGCGGGGTGAGGTGTCTGATCCGACAGCCGCCGCGGTGGTCAGGCAGCGGCTGCAGCAGATGGGGGAGACCGTCCTCTCGCTGCCCGAAGGGGTTCCGCCGGCAAGCTGCGAAGACGGGAAGTGTGTCTTGCAGCGGGTGCGCGGCGTCCCCGAGCTGGCGCGACTGCTTGGGGGCACGGCCGATGGTCAGCTCTTTTTTGTCGACGCGGCCAAGGGCAAGATCCTGACCCGCAGCTGGAACTGCAGTGGCGACTGCGATGTGGAGGCTGCGCTGGCCCGCGAGGCGGGGCTGCTCGTCGAGCGCGCCGCTGCGGCGAGCGCCGACTCGGGATCAGGCTGCGTCACCTCTCCGGCGGCTCCGCGTAAGGCGGACGACTCTATTGAGAGCGGGCCCTTGCGCAGCGCCGTGCAGGGTGGCGTGTCGCTGCAGCTGGCGGCAAAAAAAGGGCTGCACGTCCCGACACGGCAGCTGGCGCTCGAGCTCCAGCGCAGCCTGCTTGAGATGGGGCTGCCCGTCACCGCGCAGCCTGGAGCGCGCGCCGGCGACCCCACTGGGACCGCGCCGGCGGAGCTGGCGATCGAGCTCGCGCCGGAGCCCGGCAAAGCGCAGACGTCCGAGGTGCACACGGTCCTGATGACGCTAAAGGCCGCGGGCGGCCAGAGACAGCTGAGCTTCTACTGCTCCAAAGAGAGCTGTCAGGGCAGCCTGCTGTCGCAGCTGCGCCTGAACCTCGGGCTCCTGCTTGACGATGGGGGGCCGGCCGGGCTGCCGGCCCTTGGGGACGCGGACTTGCAAGCACCCTGCGGCGAGACGCCGGTGGTGCGGGGAGCAGAGCAGGTCTCGCTCAAGCCGGTTTTACCGCAAGCGCCGGCTGCGATTGTGCCAGCAGGGGCGCCCAGCGCACCGACCGATGTCCAGAATAAGTGCCGAGGGCCCAGGCGCCCGGCGCTGATTGCCATGGCTGGCGTGGGCGGGGTGCTCACTGGGGCCGGCCTCGCTGGCCTGAGCGTCGGGCTGGCCAGAATTGCTGCCAAGTGTACCGTCAGATTTGACGGTATGGACAAGGATGTCTCCTGCGACTCACCAGGCTCGGCGCCGGGGGTCGCAGCGGGCGTCGGAGCGGCGGGGATTGCCGTCGGTGCGGTGCTGCTCGGATACTCGATTCATGGCCTGCGAAAACATTCACTGGGATGTACGCCATGAGCACGACAACAAACACAACGACAGTCCTCGCCGGAGTGGGCGCGGCAGCATTCTTATTGGCCTGCAGTGGGACACCAATTTGCGAGACAAGAATTAATGATCCTGAATGTGGATTGACGGTCACAAAAGCGGATAATAGTAAATTGTTTATTTATCCGGATTCTACTAAAAAAATTCAAGTGATGATTAAAGGTCGATTAGATAATGAGGAAGTGCAGGTCGAGCTAGTAAGTATGAGCGCTCCTGCTGCTGCTGCTCCCAGAAGGGTCTATACATTAGCTGGAACAACTCAGTTCCCTGCTGGGCTTATTTATAATATTGAGATTAAAACAACAGACTTGAATGGTTTAGATCCGGGCGATTATGCGCTGCGCTTTCAAGGAAAGACGGGGAGATCTCCGGCCATTCTTCCCAATGTCTCGCTAAGAAAGCGCTTAGCATATAAGCCGCCGACTGCAATTGCATATCCGTTTGCTGAGGACGCGCAGCCAATAGTTGAACAGCTTGGCTTTGTGGGGAACTCAGTCCTTTGTTTTAGTTCGGGAACGGATACTAGTGGCACTGTTCCACTCAAGAAAATTAGAGTTTATAGTTATGGAGTGCCGGCTGGTTCATTAGACGAGCTGCCCGGTAAGGGCTATTTTGCGAACTTCTTTCCCAAAGAGACGCTGGCTGCCTTCTCGAAGAGCGACGTATATTTGCTTACTCCGTTGCTGACTAATCTACCGCTGCGCCGGTGCGCTGGAGCGATGCCAGCCTCTGTCGCAGATTGTCCGCTTGTAGACAAAGACTCGAAAGTGGCGATCGAGGCCAATAAGGCCCTGGTAGTAACCGCCGATGGCGGGCGGGTAGCTCGCGCCGATCCGAGCGGGAGCCTCTGGCAGGCAGCGACGCAAGCGCCGCTGAAGTGGGAGGCTTTGATGACCACAGCCATGGTCGCAAAAGCGGGGACGGTGAAGATGGCCAGCGGAGACTTGAACTCCGATGGCAAGGAGGATCTGGTGGCGATCTGGCGAGAGGGCGGCCAGCAACAGGTGCGGGTATTTCTGGGCGCGGATGCCGGATTCGGCGAGGACCAGGCGTGGAGCAAGATGCTCCAAGATGGGCTTGGCAGCAAGCTGGTGACCGCTCTGGCGGTAGGGGACGTGGATGCCGATGGCTCTGCAGATGTGGTGGTGGGGGCGGGACTGGAGTTGGCGATCGTGCAGAATCAGCAGGATCGGTTCGTAATGGCCTGGATGCAGAAGCTCGACCCGAGCTCGGAGATAACTGGGATCGCAGCGGTCGCTGTAGGACGGCTTACCGGCGACGATCGGAGTCAGAGCCTGGACATCGTGGCGGCCGGCAATACGCCGTATGACGGGGCGGTGCCTCCCGCGGTTCCGATGAGCAAGCTTTACCTGCACGCGCTTCGACCGCAGTAGACGAAGAGGTGCCCGGCAAGAGCGCAGAAGCGGTCGTGTAGGCCGCCCTTCAGGCAGACGACAGGTGTTGATCCCGGCAGAGAGTCAGTGTCTGCACGAGCTGCCTCCCTCCGCTGACGCTCGCCAGGGCCAGCGCCAGCGGATGCCGCTGCCGCATGTTGGCTTGCTCCAGGGCGGCAAGCCAGGCGCTCGGCTCCTGGCGCGCCAGCGGCTTACCGGCAAAGAAGCGATCGGATGAAGGGAACTGGCTGTGTTGCGCGCTCCACCAGGCGGCCACCGCGTCGGCGTCGAGCGGCGGCAGCTCAGCCTGCGGGCTGCTTGCGGGCTGAAAGTCGGGAGCATCGGGGTCCTGCTTCGGGTCGTCGACCACCGGCGCCAGCAGCTTCTCTTTGTCGGGATCGACTCCCGTGATCGTCAGGAACGCCTCCCCCGCCGCCGGGGCCAGATCTGCAGAGCGCAGCCACTGGACGCAGGCCTCGGCCGAGTCCTTGTTTCCGCCCA
>DAOMZC010000049.1:0-16863 GCA_035437965.1 Pseudomonadota bacterium | reverse complement strand
AGCCGGCCAATGTCATGATCGGCCGCTACGGCGAGGTCGTCCTCATGGACTGGGGCATCGCCAAGCAGATCCGCGGCGGGACCGCGCTGCCGGCGTCCAAGGCCGGGGTGAATCCGGACCTGCTCGATCCAAGGGAGCGGCTGTTTTCCACCCGCAATGATCAGTGCATCGGCACGCCGGCCTACATGTCGCCCGAGCAGGCGCAGGGCAAAAACGATCAGATCGACGAGCGCAGCGACATCTACAGCGCGACCGTGCTCCTGCACGAGCTCCTATCCCTGCGCCACTACCTGGCCGATTACGAGACCTTCAGCGGGCTGGTCGTGGCGATCAACACGATGCCGATCACCTACTCACGGCTCCTGTTCATGCACCACCCGGATCACCCGACGCCGCGCGCCGAGGTGCTTCACTTCATCGTCCGCGGCCTGGCCAAGGATCCGGCGCAGCGGTTCCAGAGCGCGCTCGAGATGATCGGCGAGCTGCAGCGCATCCTCGACGGCCGCTGCCGCGTCAGCTGCCCGGCCACGACCGCCAAGCGCCTCCTGCGCGAGGTCGGCCGTTTCGTCGATCGCTACCCCCTCGGCTCGCCGTTCCTCTTTTACGCCGGCCTTCTGTGGATCGTCTTTTCGATGTGCTTCACCGTGTACATGCTCATCCGCTGACGGGCGGCAGGCGGCTCAGCCGATGCGCACGATCAGTCCCTGGTGGGGACGCAGCCGCACCCGCCGGTCGGGCGCCGACTCCTCATGGGTAGAGAACAGGACCGCGGTCGGCCGCTGCGGCAGCTCGATCTGCTGCTCGCGGTCGCTGAAGTTCAGCACCACGTCCACCACCTCCGCTGCCGCCTCGCTCGTCGAGCTCGCGCCGGGCGCCTGGATCCGGCGGTACCCGAGGACCTCGCGCGGGAGCAGCGCTTCATCCCACAGCTGCAGCGTCCCGGCGTGCAGCGCTGGACTGTGCTTGCGCAGCTGCAGCAGCCGCTGATAGCAGCGCCACAGCGAGTCCGGGTCCGCCTGCACGGCGGCGACGTTCGCCTGTCGGTAGCTCGGGTGCACGGGCAGCCACGGCTGCACGCCGGGCGCGGTGAAGCCGGCGCTTGGGGAGTCATCCCACTGCATGGGACCGCGGCACTCATCGCGGTTCAGGAGCAGCCCGCGCCGCCGCAGCCAGCGCGCCAGCCACCCCGGCACGAAGCGATGGTTCTCGGCGAACGAGTCCTTGGCCGCCGCCGGCGCGATGTCCAGGTTCTGCATCCCTACGGGCTCCCCATAGTAGATGAACGGAACGCCGCGGGCCGTCAGCTGCAAGGTCACAAGGAGCTTGGCGCGCTGCGGATCGTTGCCCACCCGCTCCAGGTAGCGCGGGCGATCGTGGTTGCCCAGCACGTAGGTCGGCAGGAGCGGACTTGGGAACTCGCGCTCGTACTCGCTGAGCAGCTCGCGGAACGCCGGCGCGGCAAAGCGGGTGCGGAAGGTCTTGAACAGGAACACCAGGTGAAGGCCGTCGCCCTGTGGCCCGCAGTAGCGGCGCAGCGAGGCCGGCGAACCGAACGCCTCACCGACGAGGAATCGCGGCACGCCGTCTTGCGCCGCGACTTCGTCGACCGCCGCCCGCAGCTCGCAGGCGAAGTCCAGGGTGTCGAGCTGATCGATGGTGTACTTGTTGTGCTGAAAGAACCCGTCCGGGTTGTCCTCCGCGGGCAGCAGGCGCAGCGCGAAGGGGTTGTCGCGCAGCGCCGCGTCCTTGAAGATGGCGCTGAAGATATCAAGGCGCAGCCCATCGAAGCCCTGCCGCAGCCAGTAGCGGCACAGCTCCAGCATCGCCGCCTTCACCAGCGGATTCCGGTAGTTCAGATCGGGCTGGAAGGGCAGAAACGACGCCCAGTACCACTCGTCGGTGGCCGCGTCGTAGTGCCAGCCGCGCGGGCCGATCATCGAGCGCCAGTTGTTGGGCGGGGCCGCGCCGCCGGAGCGCCGCCCGGGACGCCAGATGTAGTAGTCGCGCAGGGGGTTATCCCGGCTGCGCCGCGACTGCTGAAACCACGCGTGCTCCTCCGAGGTGTGGTTTAGCACCATGTCCAGGATGACGCGCATCCCGCGCGCGTGCGCCTCGGCGAGGAGCCGCCGCAGCTCGTCCAGCGTCCCGTACTGCGGATCGACGGCGTAGGGATCGCTTATGTCGTAGCCGAAGTCGCGCTGCGGGCTGTGGAAAAACGGCGTCAGCCACAGCGTCTCGACCCCGAGCTCGCGCAGGTAGTCGAGCCGCGCCAGCACCCCGCCGAGATCGCCGATTCCATCGCCGCCGCTGTCCTGGAATGAGCGCAGATAGATCTGGTACACGCAGGTCTTCTGCCACCACGCCGGGTCGGGCGGACTTGTGTTTCCTTGCATCGGGCTCCCTCGTCCGTTTGCTGCATTCTAAAGGACGCCGCGCGCGCTGCCTACTGCTTGGCCGCGCGCCGGCTTGACGGCGACGGCGCGGTGGCTCATCGTGCGGGCGATGCCAGACCCCACTGCACCTCCGGCAAGGACGCGCCTGTTTGGCCGGGCCACGACCGCGTTCGAGAACGAAGTGGCCATCGCGGTTGCCCCCGCCAAGGTGGCGGACTTCCTGGGCGACTTCGCGAACTTTGCCTTGATTCACCCGCTCATCGTCGACATTGCTCAAGGCGAGCCGCGCCCCTATGGTCCGGTTGATCCGGCAGCTGCCGCCGCGCCGCCGCGCCGCTTTTATAAAGTTACCGATCGGCTGCCCTGCGGCCCGCTTTCGATCCATATCCGCTACGACGTCGCGCTGACCCAAGCTGGACCGCAAGCACTGCTGTTTGAGGCCTGGCAGCGGCCGCGCATCCACCTGTACAACCGGATCAGCTGGCAGGAGCTGCCGCAGGGGGGAACGCGGGTGCGGGAAGAGGTGATTCTACACGCGCCGGGTCTGCTTCTGCCCTTGGTAAAGCGGATGGCGCAGGCGGCCCATGCGGACTCTTTCGCGCGCCTCAAGGAGCGGCTCGAGCTGGGGAAATAAAAGCTCCCTGGATGTGCGTATCCGCTCAGTCTGATTCGCTGCGCGCCGCTCATATTTTTCATTGCTCCCTCCGGCGGCGGAGCCCATAAATACTCAAGGGAGAAGACTATGAAAGCTCTATGCTGGCATGGCAAAAGTGATGTCCGTATTGACAGTGTCCCCGATCCGCAGATTCAGGACCCGCGCGACGCGATAATCCGCATCACGAGCACCGCCATCTGCGGCTCGGACCTGCACCTGTACGACGGACTCATGCCGACCATGAAGCAGGGAGACGTCCTGGGACATGAGCCCATGGGCGAGGTGGTCGAAGTGGGCAGCGCGGTGACCAACCTCCAGCGCGGCGATCGGGTCGTCGTTCCGTTCACGATCGCGTGCGGGAGCTGCTACTTCTGTAAAAAGAGCCTGTTCTCCCTGTGCGACAACTCCAACCCGAACGCCGAGATCGCCCGCAAGCTGATGGGGCACTCGCCCTCCGGTCTGTTCGGCTACTCCCACATGCTGGGCGGCTTTGCCGGCGGACAGGCGGAGTACCTGCGCGTCCCGTTCGCCGATGTCGGACCGATCAAGATCTCGTCCGAGCTTCCCGATGACAAGGTCGTGTTCCTGTCCGACATCTTCCCTACCGGCTACATGGCGGCCGAGAACGCCCAGATCGAGCCCGGCGATACGGTCGCGGTCTGGGGCTGCGGCCCGGTCGCGCAGTTCGCCATCCGCAGCGCCTGGATGCTCGGGGCGGGCCGGGTCATCGCCATCGACCGGGTGGCCGAGCGGCTGGCGATGGCCGAGCGGGGCAAGGCGGAGCTCATCAACTTCGATAAGGAAGACGTCTACGACCGCCTCATGGAGATGACCAAGGGGCGCGGGCCCGACAGCTGCATCGACGCGGTCGGCGCCGAGGCCCACGCCAGCGGCAGCTTCGACGCGGTGCTCGACGCCGCCAAGGTCGCGCTGCACCTTGGCACCGATCGGCCGCACGTGCTGCGCGAAGCAATCAGATGCTGCCGCAAGGGCGGGACGATCTCCATCCCCGGCGTCTATCTGGGCGTGGTGGACAAGCTCCCCTTCGGGGCGGCGATGAACAAGGGCCTGACGATGAAGATGGGCCAGACCCACGTGCACCGCTACCTGCCGCTGCTGCTCGGCAAGATCGAGTCGGGCGAGATCGATCCGTCGTTCGTGATCACCCACCGCCTGAAGCTAAACGATGCCCCCAAAGCCTACGAGACGTTCCGCGACAAGAAGGACGGCTGCATCAAGGTCGTCCTGCAGCCCTGAGGGACCTGCATCTCAGAGCAGGCCGCCGCAGAAGAGACTTGAAGAGACACGATGCCCACGCCCCAGTCTAAAGGCGACTCCCGCCGCGAACAGCAGTCCCTGGATCGAGAAGCTACGCACACCCTTGAAGAGTCGCGCATGGTGCTGCCCGGCGTTCAGGCGCTGTTCGGCTTCCAGCTGGTGGCGGTGTACAACGCGCCGTTCGAGAAGCTTCTGTCACCGGCCGAGCAGCAGCTGCACCTGCTCGGGCTCCTCACCACCGCGGTCGCCATCGCCCTGCTGATGAGCCCCGCCGCCTACCAGCGCCAGGCCGAGCCGCACGAGATTAGCGCGCGCTTCGTCCGCTTCAGCAGCGTGCTGCTTACGCTGGGCATGTTCGTGCTCATGCTGTCCATCCAGGTAGACTGCTACCTGATCGCGCGCATCATCCTCAAGCAGTGGCTCCCGAGCCTCCTTGTGACCATCGGCCTGGGACTCCTGTTCAGCTGCCTGTGGTTCGTGGTGCCGCGACTGCTGCGCAAGCGGAGCCAGGCCAGCTGAGGCAAAAAAAATGGGCGGTCACACCGGCGACCGCCCAAGTCCTTCTTTATTCCTTCCGCGTGCGGGAGAGGTCAGGTGAGGCCCTTCTGTCGCCACCGGAGAGAGCTCGACCGAAGCCTGCGGGATTGCATCATCCTCACCGCGCCTCTCCCGCCAGCGGGAGAGGAACCTTCCTGCGCCGTACTCAGCCGCCCTTTACCCGGGTCTCGGCGTCGTGCGCCATCTTGAGGTGATCCTGCAGCGTCGGCAGCGTCTGCCGCGCCCACGAGGTCAGCTCGGCGTCCTTGCCCTTGTCGGCCTGCTTCTGGAACGCCGCGACATCGTTCTCATGGTCCTTGACCATCTCGCGCATGTACTGCTTGTCGAACTCGGCGCCGGACAGCTTGGCCAGCGCATCGACGACCTTCTGGTACTTGGGCTTGAGCGCCGCCGGGACGACCACGCCCTTGCGGCCAGCGAGCTCCTTGAGCTCGTTATTGGCCTTGCCGTGATCCTCGACCATGTGCTTGCCGAACTGCTTGACGGCGTCGCTCTGTCCCTTCTGCTGGGCCAGCTCACCCAGCGCGACCTCGGCCATGCCGCCGCAAGCGGCCTCCATGATGAAGTCCTTGTCGCCGGCAGAGACGGTCGCCGCCGCTCCCTTGGTTTCCGCGACCGCCAGTCCCGGAGCAGGAAGAGCAATCGCGGCCGCCAGCGCGAGCCCGGTCAGGGTGAAGCTGCCGATCAGGGTTCCCATCGTTCCTACGTACAGTCTCTTCATGACCTCTCCTTCAGAGAACAATGACTGGATCCAGCGCCAGCGTTCGGATTCACTGCCGGCAACGTAAGCATCGGGCATACCAAATAGAAGAATGCGGCGGTTCATACGGAGCGCGTCTTGGGAGCGCGCGCCGGCTTGTGAGCGTTTATGACCTATCGGGCTATCGCGCACAGCACAGCGGCGCATAAACACAAGTAAAAACCCTAGTCATCACCTCTCTGCTTTGCTCGCGCGGCAGCGCGCCGACTTGCCGGACTGTTATATTGAAGAAGCTCGCGCAGCGGAATACGCGCGGCTATGCGGATGTCGGCCTTCAAGCAGCGCTTCATCTGCTCCAGCGCGTAGTCATTGGTCCGCTTCTGCTCCGAGGCGGTACAGTCGCGCGGCACGAAGAGGCAGAAGTCGCGCATATAAGCGTCATTGGCCGTATAAAGTACACACAGATTCCCGGCAAAGCCGGCCAGGATCAGGATCTCGGCTCCCAGATAGCGAAGCAGGATATCGAGCGCGCTTGAGTAGAATCCCGAGTGCTTGGGCTTGAGCACGAAGAAGTCGTCTTCTTCAGGCAGGAGCAGCCGGGCGATGCCCTCACCGCGTACTCCGTCCTCGAGGCAGTGGCGGACCTGCTTCTTGAAGTCCGACTGCCAGTGGCCGAAGTTGTCGTTTACATAGATGACCGGGATGCCGAGCGCCTTGACCCGTCGCTTGAGCGCGGCGCAGCGTCGCGCGGCCGGCTCGGCATGGCGGATAAGGTCGGCAGCCTCCGGGAAATCCATATCGTTTATTACATCGATAAGGAGCAGCGCAACGCGGCACTTCTTGGTCTCTTGCGAAGGGAGGATATTTTTTGAGGTCATTGCCAGGTACCGCCGCCCGAACTTCATGCAGGGCAAGTGCCGGGATGAGTCCTTCGGAGCTGTGCGCCAGTGACATGGTGAGCCGATGCGCCCACCACGCTGCGGCGCAGCTACCTTCAGGCGCTCGGCTGGCGCCGCTTCATGGGCCGTAATTGTCTCAATCCGCCGCGCTCGCCAAGCTGCAAAAGTCCTCGACTGAGACCCGCTGGGAGTCCAGTAAATCCCCTAGGAATCAGACCGAGCTGAAGCGGGTACCGACACGTCTGTTCTGTCTGCTTTGCCGTCAGCAAAGACTCTGCAGGCACGCCCTTTGCTATTCGGTCGCCTCGCTGCTCAATAAGGGAGTGCCGAGCACTCCGGCGGCGCTTCCCATCACCCTACCTTGGAGATATCCATGTCGGCCGATTACGATCTCGTCTGCTTCTCGCACCTGCGCTGGGACTTCGTCTTTCAGCGGCCGCAGCACCTCCTGTCGCGCTGTGCGCGGGAGCGCGATGTCCTGTTCGTGGAAGAGCCGATCTTCGGCGCCAGCACGGCCCAGGTGGAGCTCAAGCAGGCGGACGGAGTGACCATCGTGGTGCCGCGGCTGCCCGACGGCTGCAGCCCGGAGCAGGTCTGCTCGCTGCAGCGGCAGCTGCTCGATGTCCTGTTGGCGCGGCGGGTGCGCTCGCCGATGGCGCTCTGGTACTACACGCCGATGGCGCTGCCGTTCACCCGCCACCTGCAGCGCGTCGCCACGATCTATGACTGCATGGACGAGCTGGCGAACTTCAAGGGGGCGCCGCCGCTGCTCGGTCAGCTCGAGCGCGAGCTGCTGGGCCGCGCCGATCTAGTCTTCACCGGCGGCCACAGCCTGTACGAGCACAAGCGCCCGCACCACCCGCGGGTCTTCCCCTTCCCAAGCAGCGTCGATGTCCCGCACTTCGCGGCGGCGCGGCAGAGCGGTGACGAGCCGGCCGATCAAGCGGCCATCGCCCACCCGCGGCTCGGCTTCTTCGGCGTGATCGACGAGCGGATGGATCTGGAGCTCCTGGCCGCGGTGGCGGCGGCGCGGCCCGAGTGGCAGCTCGTCATGCTCGGCCCGGTGGTCAAGATCGATCCAGCGACCCTGCCCAAGCTTCCCAACATCCACTGGCTGGGCGGCAAGACGTACAAAGAGCTGCCGCGCTACATCGCCGGCTGGGACGTGGCGCTTCTGCCGTTTGCCTGCAACGAGGCGACGCGCTTCATCAGCCCGACCAAGACTCCGGAGTACCTGGCGGCGGGCAAGCCGGTCGTCTCGACTCCCATCCGCGATGTAGTTCGTCCGTATGGCGAGATGGGCCTGGTCGCGATCGCCCAGGATCCGCAGGAGTTCATCGCCGCTATCGAGGGCGCCCTCAGCGAGCAGGGTGACGGCCGGCAGCAGCAGGCCGATGGCTGGCTGTCGCACCTGTCCTGGGACCGCACCTGGGGCGAGATGGCGCAGCTTATCAAGGACGTGGCGGCGCAGAACGCCCAGACCGAGTACTTGCGCGTGGCCTCGGCGGCGGCCAACGCCCGCGGCGTCCGCCCGCACCTCACAAGCCCCGTCGTACGGCAGCCCGAGCTGGTCGTGGGAGCACCGTAATGTTCGACTACCTCATTGTCGGAGCCGGCTTTGCCGGCAGCGTCCTTGCCGAGCGCCTGGCCAAGGATGCGGGCAAGCGGGTCCTTCTGTGCGACAAGCGCCCGCACATCGGCGGCAACGCCTATGACTACTACGATGAGGAAGGGCTGCTCGTGCACCGCTACGGTCCGCACATCTTCCACACCAACAGCCGCGAGGTCTTCGAGTACCTCTCGGGCTTCACCGCCTGGCGGCCCTACGAGCACCGGGTGCTGGCCAGCGTCGACGGGCAGCTGGTGCCGATTCCGATCAACCTGGACACCGTGAACCGGCTGTACGGGCTGAGCCTGACCTCCTTCCAGCTGGAGGAGTTCTTCCGCTCGATCGCCGAGAAGATCCCCGAGGTGCGCACCAGCGAAGACGTGGTGGTGAGCCGGGTCGGCCGCGAGCTTTACGAGAAGTTCTTCCGCGGCTACACCCGCAAGCAGTGGGGCCTGGATCCTTCCGAGCTCGATGCCTCGGTGACCGCGCGCATCCCGACCCGCACCAGCCGCGACGACCGCTACTTCACCGACACCTACCAGGTGATGCCGCGGCACGGCTACACCCGGATGTTCGAGCGCATGCTCGCCCATCCGAGTATTAAGGTCATGCTCAACACCGACTACCGGGAGATCCGCGGCACCATCCCCTTCCGCGAGATGATCTACACCGGCCCGGTGGATGCATTCTTCGACAACTGCTTCGGCAAGCTGCCCTATCGCTCGCTGGAGTTTCAGCATACGACGGTGAACCAGCCGGTGTTCCAGCCGGTGGGCACGGTCAACTACCCCAACGAGAACGCCTACACCCGGGTGACCGAGTTCAAGTACCTGACCGGTCAGGAGCACAAAAAGACCAGCCTGGTCTACGAGTTCCCGCGCGCCGAGGGCGATCCGTACTATCCGATCCCGCGCCCGGAGAACACAGTCCTTTATCGCCAGTACCAGGCCCTCGCCGAGCAGCAGAAGGACGTCCACTTCGTCGGCCGCCTGGCGACGTACAAGTACTACAACATGGACCAGGTGGTGGCCCAGGCGCTGACCCTTTACAAGAAGCTGCGCAGCGCCCAGGAAGTCCCGATCATCATCACCGCTCCGCCCGCCGCCGCGCGCTCGCAAGAGGCCGCATGAGCGGCGAACCAGGCGAACCGGTCGAGCTGTGGGGGGGAGTCGAGTGCACCCTGAACCGGGTCGGTGACCTGTATCTGGATCAGCTCGAGCGCACCGGTCACGCGCATCGCCTGGACGACCTGCACAGCTTCGCCGACCTCGGTCTGCGGTCCCTGCGCTATCCGGTGCTGTGGGAGCGCACGCTGCGGCAAGGACCGGGCCATCCCGACTGGAGCTTCGCCGACCGTCAGCTCCCTGTCTTGCGCAGCCTCGGGGTGCGGCCGATCGTGGGGCTCATGCACCATGGCAGCGGGCCGGTGCATACGAGCCTTCTCGATCCTGAGCTGCCGACCAAGCTGGCCGCCTACGCCCACGCGGTCGCCGCGCGCTACCCCTACATCGACGCCTACACCCCGGTGAACGAGCCGCTGACCACGGCCCGCTTCAGCGCCCTTTACGGCCACTGGTATCCCCACGCCCGCGATGCGCAGAGCTGCATGCGCGCCCTCATCCTGCAGTGCCGCGCCACCGCGCTGGCGATGCGCGCCATCCGCGCCATAAACCCGGCGGCGCAGCTCGTACAGACCGAGGATCTGGGCGAGACGCGCAGCACGCCGCTCCTGGCCTATCAGGCCGCTTTCGAGAACCAGCGGCGCTGGCTGTCGTTCGATCTGCTGTGCGGGCGGGTCCAGCGCCACCACCCGCTGTGGGGCTATCTGCGCTGGGTCGGAATCAAAGAGCACGAGCTGCAGCCCTTGTGGGAGGAGCCGTGTCCGCCCGAGCTAATCGGCATCAACTACTACGTGACCAGCGAGCGCTTCCTCGATGAGAACCTGGCCCGCTACCCCGAATGGACGCACGGCGGCAACGGGCGCCACCGCTACGCCGATCTGGAAGCGGTGCGGGTCTGCAAGAGCGGGCTGATTGGCCTGCGCCAGCTGCTCACCCGGACCTACGAGCGCTACCGCCTGCCGATCGCCGTCACCGAGGTGCACCTTGGCTGCTCGCGCGCCGAGCAGCTGCGCTGGCTGTATCAGCAGTGGCAGGCGGCGCGGGCGGCCCGCAGGTCCGGGGTCGATGTGCGCGCCATAACCGCCTGGGCGCTGCTCGGCAGCTATGACTGGGACAGCCTGGTCACGCGGGACAATGGCCACTACGAGCCCGGGGTCTTCAGCGTCCACGGGGGTCAGCGCCGCCCCACCTCGCTGTCCCGGCTGGTGCGGCTGCTCATCGCGCGCGCCGAGCCGCGCTTGCCGCTCCTTCAGAGTCCCGGCTGGTGGCAGCGACCCGAGCGGCTGCTCTATCCGCCGGTCGCCGAGTATGCCGAAGCTGCTTGAGCCCTCGCGGCGCCGCGAACCCGGGGCGCGCTGCCAACAGAACGGAGCTGAACGTGACTAAAGCTGCTCAGCCGGTGCTCCCGCCGATTCATCCGCGGCCCCAGATGGCGCGAGCGAACTGGCGGCTCCTCGATGGAGTCTGGGACTTCGCCTTCGACGACCTGGGCGTTCATGAACACCCGAGCGAGGTGGTGTTCGACCGCAAGATCAACGTCCCCTTCCCTCCCGAGAGCGATGCCAGCGGCCTCGGCGAGCGCGGCTTCCACTGGGTCGTGTGGTACCGGCTCCGCATCGCGCTCCTGCCGAGCGAGCGGGCCGAGCGGCTGCTCCTGCACTTCGGCGCGGTCGACTACAAGGCCCGCGTGTGGTGCAACGGCCATCGCGTCGCCGAGCACACGGGCGGCCACACTCCTTTTTATGTCGACATCACCGGCACCGTGGGCGAGGACGAGGAGCTCGAGGTGGTGGTGCGGGCATGCGACGACCCGCAGGACCTCGCCAAGCCGCGCGGCAAGCAGGACTGGCTGGAGCAGCCGCACGAGATCTGGTACCCGCGCACGACCGGAATCTGGCAGAGCGTGTGGCTGGAGCCGGTGCCGGCGCTGCGCATCAACAACCTGCGCTGGACCCCGCACCTGGAGAACTGGGAGCTCGCCCTGGAGGTGAGCCTGGAGGGGCCGCTGTTGCCCGGCTGCGAGCTGCGGGTGCGGCTGTTCCGCGGCGGCGACATGCTCGCCAATGACCGCTACGCAGTGACCCACTCCGAGCTGGCGCGCCGCATCGCGCTGTCCGACCCCGGCATCGACGACTATCGCAACCACCTGCTGTGGAGTCCGGAGAACCCGGTGCTCATCGAGGCGGTGATCGAGCTGTGGCGGGGCGAGCAGCGGCTCGATCTATTGCGCAGCTACACCGCGCTGCGCTCGGTGGGAGTCCAGGGCAGCCGCTTCATCCTCAACGGCCGGCCCTATTATCTGCGCATGGTGCTCGACCAGGGGTACTGGCCCGATACGCTGCTCGCCCCGCCGAGCGCCGCGGCGCTGCGCCGCGATGTCGAGCTTACCAAGGAGCTCGGCTTCAACTCGGTGCGCAAGCATCAGAAGCTTGAAGATCCACGCTGGCTCTACTACTGCGACAGCCTGGGGCTCATGGTGTGGAGCGAGATGCCGAGCTCCTACCGCTTCACCGTCCCCGCCGTCGAGCGCCTGACCGCCGAGTGGATCGATGCGCTGCGCCGCGACTACTCTCACCCGTGCATCGTCGCCTGGGTGCCGCTGAACGAGTCCTGGGGCGTGCCGGATCTGCCGATAAACCCCGCCCACCGCGACTACGTGCGGACGCTGTACCACCTGACCAAGACCCTCGATCCGACGCGCCTGGTCGTCGGCAACGACGGCTGGGAGCACGTCGCCACCGATTTCATCACCATCCATGACTACGCCGCCCACCCCGGAGTCCTCTACGAGCGCTACGCCACCCCAGAGTCGGTCGCGATGGTGCTGCAGCGCCAGCAGCCGGGCGGCCGGCCGCTTACCGTAGAAGGCTTCACGGTCGGCGACCACCCGGTTATCCTGTCGGAGTTCGGCGGCATCTTCTATAGTACGAGCGGCGAGCCGGGCTGGGGTTACAGCCACGCCGCCGGAGAGGAAGATTTCCTGACTTCTTATAGCCAGATCCTGGAAGCGCTGCACGAGTGCCGCGGCCTCGCCGGGTTCTGCTATACCCAGCTGACCGATACGTTTCAGGAGCGCAATGGCCTCCTCAACGCCGACCGCTCGCCCAAGGTAAGCCTCGACAAGCTGGCGCGGGCGACGCGCGGCCGGCGCAACGCGTTTGCCATGGACGTAAATCCGGACCTCCCCGACATCGATGCCAGGCGCTGGAAGCGCCGGCGGTAAAGGACCCCGTGAGCGAAGAACATCCGCACGCCCCAGACTTCGCGTCTCTGTTCGGCGCGCCGCCCACCGAGCGCCACAGCGCCCCCGGGCGGGTCAACCTCATGGGCGAGCACACAGACTATAACGATGGCTACGTCCTGCCCTCGGTGATCCCGCAGCGGACCCAGGTCGAACTGCGCCGCCGCGCGGACGCCGAGGTGCACGCGTTCAGCGCCGCGCTCGATTATGAACGGAGCCGGGGGGCCGGCGCGCTCCACAAGTATGTCCTTGGCGATGAGCAGCGCGGCCGCGGCTGGCTCGACTACGTCCAGGGCGTCACCCAGGCCCTGCAGCGGCACGGTCACAAGCTCTCCGGCTTCGACCTGCGCGTCGAGTCCACGGTCCCGGTGGGCAGCGGCCTGTCGTCCAGCGCGGCGCTTGAGATAAGCCTTTTGCGCGCGCTGCGGGCGGCGTTCAAGCTGCAGCTGTCGGACGTCGAGCTGGCCCGGCTCGGGCAGCGGGCGGAGAACGACCTGGTGGGGGCGCCGGTCGGCATCCTCGATCAGATGGCGAGCAGCCTGGGCGGACCGGGCGAGGCGCTGCTCCTGGACACCCGCACGCTCGAGTTCGAGCGCCTGCCGCTGCCCGCGGACAGTGAGCTCGTGGTGATTCACTCGGGCATCTCCCATGATCACGCCAAGGGCGACTACCGCACCCGCCGCGCCGAGTGCGAGCAGGCGGCGGCGAAGCTCGGAGTCGCCAAGCTTCGCGATGTCCCGCTCGGCGACCTCGCGCGCACCCAAGGGCTGCCGCCGCCGCTCGATCGCCGGGCCCGCCACGTCATCACCGAGAACGCGCGCGTGCTGGAAGCAGCGGCGGCGCTGCGCAGCGGTGCCAGCGCGCGCCTGGGGGACCTGTTCTACGCCTCCCATCAGTCGATGCAGCGCGACTTCGAGGTGTCGATCGCCGAGATCGATCTTTTGGTCGAGCTGGGGGCGCGCGAGCCGGCCATCCTGGGCGCCCGCCTGACCGGCGGCGGCTTCGGCGGCTCGGTGGTGATGCTGGGACGCCGCGGCGAGGCGCGCCCGGCCGCCGAGCGCATCGCCGCCGCTTACGCCGAGCGCAGCGGCCGGACGCCGGTCATCCTCTTACCCGCCGCCGCCTGAGCCACACCGCTTAACGCTACTGCCTTAAGGAAGAAGTCATGCGGATTCTTGTCACCGGAGGAGTCGGTTTCATCGGCGGCCACTTTGTCCGCGCCGCCAGCGAGGCCGGCCATCGCGTCGTCGTCCTGGATGACCTGTCGGGCGGCGAGCCGCTGCCGCTGCCTTTGGGGGTGACGTTCGTGCAGGGCGACATCGGCGACCGGGTCCTCCTGCAGATGCTCTGCCAGCACCACCACTTCGAGGCGGTGGTCCACTTCGCCGGCAAGATCCAGGTCGGCGAGTCGGTGCAGCGGCCCGAGCTTTACTACGATGTGAACCTGGCGCGCTCGCTGGTCCTTCTGGAAGAGCTGCGCAAGGGGGGCGTGCGCTACTTCGTCTTCTCTTCCACCGCCGCGGTGTACGGCGTGCCCGATGAGGTGCCGATTCCCGAAGAGGCGCGCAAGGAGCCGGTCAACCCCTACGGTGCCACCAAGCA
The DNA here is from genome assembly GCA_035437965.1 of Pseudomonadota bacterium. Taxonomy (GTDB): domain Bacteria; phylum Myxococcota_A; class Polyangia; order Palsa-1104; family JAEUJZ01; genus CALFML01. Next base: position 2,807 of record DAOMZC010000049.1, on the reverse strand, counting down.
CTCCTTCGAGCGCGCCCTTGCCGCCTACGGCACCGCCTACGATCTGCGCTGGGCGGCGCTGCGCTACTTCAACGCCGCCGGCGCGCACCCCGACGGCACGCTGCGCGAGAATCACCAGCCCGAGACTCACCTCATCCCGCTCGTGCTCGATGCCGGGCTCGGGCTGCGGCCGCCGCTGCAGGTGTTCGGGGGGGACTATCCGACGCGCGATGGGACCTGCGTGCGCGACTACATCCACGTCTGCGATCTGGCCGCCGCGCACCTCGCCGCGCTGACCTACCTGGCCTCGGGTCAGCCCTCGCTGGCCGCCAACCTCGGCACCGGGCGCGGCTTCACCGTGCGCGAGGTCCTCGATGCCGCCGCGGCGGTCCTTGGGCGGCCGATCCCGCACACTGGGTGCGCGCGCCGCGCCGGCGATCCCGCCGAGCTCGTGGCAGAGTCGCAGCGCGCCCGCGAGCTGCTCGGGTTCGTGCCGCGCCGCTCCGAGCTGCATACTCTTATCGAAGACGCGCTGCGCCCGCGCCGCGAGCGCGCGAGGTAGGCCATGGACGAAGCGCAAGCCCAGCCGGCCGGCAGCTACCCGGGCTCTCTTTTATGTTATGAGCGCGCCCGCAAGGTGATTCCGGGCGGCATCCACTTGTCCGGTCGGCCGCTGCTCGAGCCGCAGACCTCGCCGATGTACTTCGAGCGCGCCAGCGGCTGCCGGGTCTGGGATGTCGATGGCAACCAGTACATCGACTACCTGATGGCGTTCGGCGCTTATCTACTCGGCTACGCCCACCCGGAGGTCGAGGAGGCGGCGTTCAGGCAGGCGCAGCGCGGCCGGCTGATCTCGCTCAACCACCCGCAGCACGTGGCCTTCATCGAAGCGCTGCTGGCGCGCTTTCCCGGCATGGAGATGGGGGTCTTCTTCAAGACCGGCTCGGAGGCGACCACCGCCGCCCTGCGCATCGCCCGCCGCCACACCCGGCGGCGACGGGTCGCGCGCTGCGGCTACCACGGCTGGCACGACTGGTGCTTGCCGCTTGAAGACTACGTGCCCGACGGGCTGCAGGCGCAGGTGCTGGAGTTCGACGCCAACCAGCCGGCCACGCTGCAGGCGATCTTCACCGCTCACCCCGGCGAGCTCGCCGCGGTCATCCTGGCGCCCGAGATGGTGCGACCGCTGCAGCCGGCGGTGTTCGCCGAGCTCCTGCGCCTCACCCGGCAGAGCGGCGCGCTGTTCATCATGGACGAGGTCAAGACCGGGCTGCGCATCCGGCCAAACTCGATCTCCGAGCGCGTCGGCATCGTCCCCGACCTCATGACCGTGAGCAAGGCGCTGGGCAACGGCTTCCCGGTCGCGGCGCTGCTCGGGCGGCGCGAGGTCATGCAGGCCGGTGCCGGGATGCACTACTCGGCGACGTTCCACGGTGATACAGCGGCGATGGCGGCGGCGCGCAAGACGATGGAGCTGTGCGAGCGTCACCAGGTGCAGCAGCACGTGCACGCGCTCGGTGAGCGGCTGATCGCCGGCCTGTCAGCGCTGGCGCAGTCGCACGGCCTGCCCGCCGAGTCCTACGGCGAGCCGCTGCCGCCGATGCCGTTTTTCCGCTTCACCCATGAAAGCCCGCAGGTAAACGCGCGCCTCGTTCAGGCTTTTTACGGGGAGATGTTGGCCCGCGGCGTGCTTATGCATCCTCGCCATATGTGGTTCATCAGCCTGGCCCACACGCCAGATGACATCGACAAGACCCTGGCGGCGGCCGACCGCGCAATGCACCGCGCCCGCCGCGAGCTGAGCTGAGCTGAGCCGAGCCGAAAAGGAGCGTGCACCATGGCCCATCGTCAGAAGAAGGTACAGAAGAGCAGTCCTTCCGCCGAGCCGGACCTTCACCCCCAGAGCATCGCTGCCGAGCCGCTTGCCGAAGCGGGCAAGCAGACTCCCATCGATGCAAGCTCGGCGGACTTCTGTCTGCTGGAGACCCTGTTTCACGAGCTGTTCCAGACCGAGACCTCGGCCAAGTGGCACCCGCAGCGCGAGGCGCGGCGCCTGGGCGAGGTGCCACCGGCACGCGCCCTGCGAGCGGTGTCCGAGCACGCCACCGCGGTCCTTATGGAGCTGCCGGAGCTGGCGCGCAAGCACGGCCTGCCGGTCAGCGGCCTGGGCAAGACCGCCGGCTTCCTCCTATCGACGATGCGCCAGTGGGTGCTGGATCGGCTGATCGAGCCGGAGCGCTCCTATCGCGGGACGCTCGGCGGGATGCGGCACGGGGTCGATCTGGTCGAGCTGATCTCCCAGGTCGCGCGGGCGCAGAATCACCGCGAGCTGGCGCAGTGGTCCGCGCGCTGGCTCAGCGAGCGCCGGCCGCTGGTCGAGGCGGTCGCCGCCGAGCTGGCCTGGTTCGCGCGGTCGCCCGAAGAGGCCGTGGGCAAGCACGGCAAAAGAGGTCCCTTGCGCAAGCTCCGCCAGGTGCTCGGCCCGACAGTGAGTCAGGCCCACGCCTGAAGCCGAAAGAGGTGATGATGGGACCCAGCCTGCTAACTTCCAAGGGCGGCGCGCCGCGTCGGGCAATCCTGGCCGGCGGCGGCCTCACAGTGGTCGCCAGCCTGTGCGGCGAGACCCGCCCGGGGGTCGACCCGGGATTCTTCGCGGCGACGGCGCGCGCGGCGGCACCGCTGCCCCCGGCCGCGCCCACCGCGCAGGAGCTGCACGCCAAGGAGACGCAGGTGCAGGGGCTGCTTGCCCGGCACAAGCTCGATGCGCTGCTGCTGCGCCGGGTGAGCAGCTTCGCCTGGGCCACCGGAGGCGCGGCCAGCTACATTAA
>DAOMZC010000048.1:0-16992 GCA_035437965.1 Pseudomonadota bacterium | reverse complement strand
CTTCTTGGCGCTCGGCGGGTCGTCGCCCAGCCAGTCGGCGTGCCGGGCGGTGGCGTCGAAGTGCGCCGTGGTCTTGAACAGTTCGTACTGTCCGTCCATCGCCAGCGCCTGGGTCTTTTTAAGCAGCGCCTCGACCTGCGCCTCGCTCATCAGCTTGAAGCTCTTGGCGATGGTGAAGGCCTGCTCGAGGATCTCCTGCCTGTCGATGCCGCAGATCACCGTGGCGGTCGGCAGGTTCAGCGCGTACTGGATGCACTCGCTGGCCGAGACCACGCCGGGCTTGAGCAGGATGCCGTCGCCACCGCACAGCGACTTCATGCCGAGCACCGCGACGCCCTCGCGCACGAGGCGCGGCACCACCAGGCGAGCGAAGCTGCGAAAGTGGGCGTCCATCAGGTTCAGCGGCAGCTGCGCCGAATCGAAGTGGTAGCCGTGCCGGGCCGCCACGTCCAGCATGTATAGGTGAACGTGCGGGTCCTTGTGACCGGTAAAGCCGATGAAGCGGACCTTGCCGGCCTTCTTCGCCTCCAGCACCGCCTCCATGGCGCCGCCCTCGGCGAAGATCCGATCCGGGGCGTCGAACTGAATGATCTCGTGGTGCTGCAGGAGATCTATGCGGTCCACCTTGAGGCGGCTCAGCGACTCGTCGATCTGCTTGCGCGCCAGGTCCTTGGTGCGCGCATCAATCTTGGTCATGACGAACGCCTTCTGCCGGTAGCCGCCCTCGCTCAGCGCCTTGCCGACCAGCTGCTCGCTGCGTCCGTCGTGATAGTCCCAGCAGTTATCGAGGAAGTTCATGCCGCGATCGAGCGCCTGGTGGATAAGGCGTACGGCCTCGCCATCGCTCAAGGGCTTGCTGCCGATGTGCCAGCCGCCAAGCCCAATCGCCGATACCTCGACGCCGGTGTTCCCGAGCTTGCGGTAGAGCATCTCACCGCGCAGGGTCCCGGCCGTGGTGGCGCGCGGCAGCTTGCCGCTGGCGCCGGGCTGCGCGCTCGCGCTCGCGCTCGCACTCGCGCTTGGGCCCTGGGGTTTATCGGCGCGGGCCGCCGTTACGCCGATCGTTCCGGCCCACGTCGCGGTGGCCGCACCCTTGAGAAATTTGCGTCTCTCCATGGCCTGCCATGCCTCCATCTGCAGATAGGAACAGCTTATTTTTAAGGATGAAGGAGCCGCTCTGCGGCGCAACCTCAGCCGGGTGACAAAATCCCGGGCGCGCGCCGGCCGGGAGGGAAGAACTCGGGCGATGCAGCCGGCAAAAAACGGCTATGCTGCGGGGATGGTGAAGTCGTGCAAGCTGCGGGCGCCGCGGCGGCTCTTTTCGCCTCTGCTTGTCCTGTCTGCCGTCGCGGCGTGCGGCGGCGCTTGCAGCCAGAGCGCGGCCCAGGATCCGCTCGGCGGAGCCGGCACCGCGGTGCTCGTGCCCAGCGAGAGCGGCCTCAGTCAGGGCGCGCCGCGCCTGTCGCTTACCATGGTCGATGTCGGTCAGGGCGACGGGCTGGTCCTGCAGCTGCCCGGCGGCGCGGTGGTGGCCATCGATGGCGGCCCGACGTACGGCAGTCAGTCCGGGTACAATGACTTCCTCACCCGCAACGTCAAGCGCGTCGACTTCGCGCTGCTCTCGCATGCTCACTCGGATCACTACACGGGACTGTCCGATGCGCTGGCGCTGATGCCGCAGGACTGCACGGCGCGCGCCTTCGATCCGGGCTTTGACCGCCCCGACATCGCCGGCTACCAGTACTTCCGGACCGCCGCCGGCTGCCGCTATCGCGCCACCGGCAAGGGCATGAGCCTCAGCTTCGATCCGCAGGTCGATATCAGCGTGCTCTCAGCGGCGGACACGCCCTACCCGCTGGCGGACAGCGGCGGCATCAACAACACCTCGCTGGTCACCTATATCCGCTTCGGCCACTTCGCCGCCCTGCTCACCGGCGACGCGCAGACCGAGGCCGAGAAGCAGGTCTACGCCGACCGCATGAACCTGCCCGCCAACGTCATGAAGCTCGGCCACCACGGCAGCTGCAACGCCACCGCGACGAGCTACCTGCGCGCCGTGGCCCCGACCGTCGCGCTCATCAGCGCCGCGGCGGGCAACGACTTCGGCCACCCGCACTGCCAGACCCTCGCCAAGCTCAAGGCGCAGGGCACCCGCTTCTACCGCACCGACGTAAACGGCACCGTCACCGTGCAGACCGACGGCGAGCACTTCACGGTCACCGCGAGCCGCGGCAGCGCCGACGACCCGAGCTGCCCGCGCAGCTGCGGCCTGCCGAGCGACTTCTAGCGCCCGCGCGGCGATTCCCTCAGCAGCTCGTTTAGCAGGCTGCCGCCATCGGCCAGCACGTCCCACTGCAGGCGGTCGGGATCGCCGAAGAAGATCTCGGCGTGCTCGCGATCTACATAGTGCGCCGCGAGCAGACCGCGCTGATCGGCCGCCTTGTTCACGCTCTCCAGGACCACCAGCCGCTTCTCGTGGCGCGCCCCTTCACCGATCGTCTCGCCCAGCATCCGCTCGAAGTACTGCACCGCGAGCTCGCGGGCGCGCGACTGGTGGCTGGCGTTGGCCACTACGGTGACCGAGTCCCAGGCGCGCGGGTCCTCTTTCTCGCTCAGCGCGCGGGCGCCCTTTATCGTCTCGTCCAGCTTGACCAGGGTGGCGCGCGCGGCATCGCGGAGGTTGGCGCCGATGAGCGGGCGGATGCTCTTTACGAAATCCGCGCGAGCGCGCGGCGGCGGCTCGCTGTTCTGCAGGCCGGTGAGGAAGCTCTGGGTCTGCGTCAGGATGGCGAGCTGGCGCTCCCGCTCCGCCGCCGACAGCAGCCGGACGATGGGCTCGCGCGCTTCGCTGAGGAGCTGCCAGGCCGCCGCGACCTCGCGCTCGGCGGCGGCCAGGTGCTCCTGCCGCAGCGGACCCGGGGGCTCATCAAACACGAGCGAGGCGAGGAAGGGAGCGTGCGCCACCGCCTTCAGGACGTGCACGTAGGGAGTATAGATGCTCGTCGGCGGCACCAGCACCTGGCCGCTGCGGTGCACCTCCACCGTGCCCAGCGAGTAGCGGATGACGACGGCAGATGACTGCAGCCGGGCGCACATGCGGGCGCGCGCCGCGGCGTGAGCGCTGCGGAACTGCTCGCTGAGCTCGGACAGCGGGCCCATGATTCCTATCCCGCGCTGTCTCTCGGTCGCCGGCTGCTTGGGGGCGCTGCAGAAGCACTCCGGCGCCTCCGGAGTCTGCCGGCAGCGATCCTCGCGCGCGCCCGCCGCGGGCGGCACCGGCGCTGCTTGGGATAATGGAGCGGCCGCGGGCAGGGGCACCGGCCGGGTCGCGCAGGCCAGCGCCAGGCAGCCGGCCGCGCCAAGCAGGTAAAGTCGGATCTGCATCTCTCCCTCCAGGTGGTGCGGTTACAGCGCTTGCCGGCTCACCCTGGTCGGGGTCCCGTAGAGGACTAGTCGATGGCGAAGGTGCCCTTGGTCCGGAACTCGGCCAGCGCGGCGGCGACGCGCTTTTTTACCTCGGCGTCGGCCAGATCGGGGTGATGGCTGCGCACGATCTTCTCGATGACCTGCGCCATCTGCGCCGGGTCGGCCGGGGCGGACTTGGCCGGGGCGATGCGCTGCAGGTGCTCGGTCAGCTTGCCGGCGCGGGCCTCGGCCAGGCGCGGCGACCACTCGGCGATGAAGGCAGCAGCGGTGGTGCCGGGCTGAAACCCCAGCGCGTAGCGGGCGTGCAGCTGGCGATCGAGCACCATGACCATGGGCATGCCGATCTGCTCGGGGTGCTCGGGGAACCACTGGCGGACCAGCGCGCGCTGCGGATCGCGCAGCATCGGGTAGCTCACCTTGTGCTCGGCGAGCACCTTGCGGGCGACCGGCAGGTCCTCATCCTCATCGAGGTTTATGCCGAGCACCGCCACCTGACCATCGCGACCAAACTTCTTGCTGAGCGCGTCGAGGAGCGGCATCTCCTCGATGCACGGGACGCAGGCGGCGCTCCAGAACGATATAAGGGTCGCGTCGCGCTGCACCGCGGCAAACTGGACCGGGCGGCCGGCGAAGTCGCTCAGCTGGATGGCGGGCGGCTCGGCGCGCGCCCCCAGCGGCCACAGAGACCAGAAACACAGAAGGGGAAGGGCGGGTAGGAGGCGCCGCACGGACCAGGCTCGATGTCGCATCCTGGAAGCATAGCAGCATGTGCGCCCAGGGCGAAGCAGCGAGGCTATTGCTGGCAAAAAGTGATAAAAAAGATGAGCCACCGGAAGATAAAAAAGGAAGCGTATGAAGATTCTAGCGCTCTCGGGCAGCCTGCGCGCTGCCTCGTCCAACAGCGGCCTCCTCCGCGCTGCCGCCGCCCTGGCCCCCAAGGACATGGTGTTCACGTTCTACGATCAGCAGCTTGCCGGCCTGCCCTATTTCAGCCCCGATCTCGACGGCGAAGGGGCCACGCCGCCGGAAAAGGTCGCCGAGCTGCGGGCCCTGCTGGCGGGCTGTGAGGGGCTTCTCATCTCGTGTCCGGAGTACGCGCACGGGGTGCCGGGCGCGTTCAAGAATGCGCTCGACTGGCTCGTGTCGAGCGGCGAGCTTGGCGGCAAGCCGACCGCGCTGCTCATGGCCTCGCCGAGCGGGGCGCAGCGAGCGCAGGCGGCGCTCGTGCCGACCCTGAAGGTGCTGGAAGCCGACCTGGTGTTCGAGGCTTCGCTGCGGTTCGCCCGCACCCACCTCGGGCCCGACGGCCAGCTCGTCGATGCCGAGCTGGTAGCGGTGGTCAAGCAGGCGCTGGCGGCGCTGGCCGACGCGATCACCGCGCGGGACCAGGCGCGGGACCAGGCGCCGGCGCAGGCTCAGGACTGACGGCGGGGCGCTCGGCTCAGGCGAGCGCCGTGCACAGAGGGCAAGTGGTCGCAGCATGCGGGGAGTCGGAGCGGTGCAGCTGCAGCACGGCCTGCGAGGTCTGCGCGAGCTCGCGCCGCACCTCGCGCCGCGCCCCCTTCACGCGCGGGATCTGCAGCTGCTCGTAGACCGTCGTCTGGTGCCGCATCCACGCGATCACGGCGGCCTCCGCGCGGCGCTCGATCGGGATCCGCTCGGTGCGCGCCACGGTGCCGCTGCCCACCGGCGTCGCGTGCGCGGTGACGCGCTCGGCCAGCCGCTGCGCGAGCTCGGCGTGGCGCGGCGCGAAGGCGAGAAACGCCAGCACCTGCTCGGCGAAGGTGCGGACATACTCCCCCTGCGTGCGCTCGCGTCGCGCCAGGTCGGTGGCGTGGCGCTTGGTGTAGGACTCGGTCGCCCGCTCGGCCAGGAGGGCGGCGCGCGCCGCGGCGATATTTTCCCGCGGAGCCCACAGACCCCGTGAGAACACCTTGCGGCCGCGCTTCTCGCTGACCGCCCAGCTGGGGCCCGCCTGCTTGACGCGCCGGGTAAGCCCGGCGTCGCCCGGGGGCAGGCACTCCCAGTCGGCCGGCGGGGTGCAGCGCGTGCCATCAGCGGCCACAAAGACTCGCGGATCGGCGGTCGGGGTCATGGGAGCGCAGTCAGACATTGGCCGCGAAGGTGCCCCACAAAGCCGGCGGCTGTCAAGTAAGGGCCACCGCCCAGAACCCTCGGCCGCGGTCTACTTTGCAGCGGGCTTGCGGCGGGCTTACAGCGGCTTGGGGGCGGGATCGGCGGCGAAAAAGCCCTGGGAGAGCAAACTTCGGGCGAACTTCCGAACTTCGCGCAAACTTCGCGTATACTGCCCCCAGAACACAGGCTGAATCCGGCAAGGAGAGCTCCGGTGCTCGTTCTGGTGGTCGATGATGATCCGGTAGCGCGCATGACTCACCTTGCCATGTTATCCCGGCGCGCCGAGCTTACTGCCGTCGGGGCCGAGAGCGTGGAGGAGGCCCGCGCGCTCATCGCGGGGACTCCGCCCGCGGTGGCGATCGCGGTGGCGATTATCGATCTGCAGCTGCCCGATGGGAGCGGGCTTGAGATCATGTCGATGCTGGACCAGCGCGCGCCCACCTCCCTGGTCATTGTCGTCTCGGCGCACCTCGAAGCGGAGAAGCAGTCGCTGCCGCGCAACCCGCGGCTCCACCGGATCGGGAAGCCGCCGCAGCTGCGCCAGCTCATGCAGATAGTCGGCAGCGCGCCGCTGCCCGCCGAGGTCGCGGTGCCGTTTTCGCTGAGCGACTATGTGCAGCTGGCGGCGCTTGGTCACAGCTCGGCGGTCCTTGTCTGCAGCGGGGGCGGCGCGGGCGGTGAGGTCCACCTTGTCGAGGGCCAGCCGTGGTCGGCGCAGGATGAGCTGGGCAGCGGAGCCATGGCGTTCAGGCGCTTGTTTACAAGCCCCGGAAGTCGCGTGCTGGTGCGGCCCGAGTCCGCCGCGCGTCCGCCGCGCAACCTGACGCAGCCGTGGGAGCGGCTGCTCGGCGACGCGCTGGCGGGAAGCGACGCCGCAGAGCGCTGAGCAGCGCCGTCAGCAGGTCAGCCCGGGGCGGCGCTCTGCAGCTCCGTCATCACCAGCGGCAGCTCGCGCAGCAGTCCCTCGACCAGATCGCAGACCAGGCTAAGCTGCCCGGCGCTGCCGAGCAGATCCCCGGTCTTGGTGCCGTTCTCCAGCCCCCACAGGGCGCTCGTCACCTCATCGCTGTGGACGTAGCTGAGCATGCCGCGCAGGCTGTGGGCGGCGACGCTCGCCGCGGCGGCGTTGCCGGCCTCGAAGGTCTGTTTGAGCTTGCTCAAGAGCGGCGGACTGCGCTCGGCGACCATCGTCAAGGTCTGGCGGACCAGCCCAACATCGCCGCCCAGCTGCTCGAGCATGCGGCCGAGGTTCACCGTCTCGGGTCCGGCTTTGCGCGCCGGCTCACCGCCCTCGCTGCACAGGCCGTCCAGCACGGCGCGCAGCTGGCCGATGTGCAGGGGCTTGGACAGGTGGCCGTCCATGCCGGCGCTGAGACAGGCCTCGCGATCCTCGGCCATCGCCATCGCGGTGACCGCGATGATCGGCGTCCGGCGGCCCGTGTTGCGCTCATCGGCGCGGATGAGGGCGGTGCCGGCGAAGCCATCGACCTCGGGCATGTGCAGATCCATGAAGATGACATCGTAGGACTTGTTGCGCGCCGCTTCGCGCGCCGCCGCGCCGCTGTCGACCACATCGACCTGGTGACCGAGCATGCGCAGGAGCTCGCGCGCCACCTCCTGGCTTACTTCATTGTCTTCGGCGACCAGGATGCGCTTGGGGCGCTTGTTCAGCGAGTCCGAGCTGCGCTGGGAGAGCAGCTCGCGGCCGGAGATCGCCGCCGGCGTCAAGGTGATGCGCAGCGGCACGCGGAACCAGAACAGCGAGCCGCAGCAGTAGGAGCTGGACACCCCCACCTCGCCGCCCATCAGCGAGACCAGCTGCTTCACGATCGACAGGCCCAGCCCGCTGCCGCCGAACAGCCGGGTCGTCGAGGAGTCGCCCTGCTCGAAGGGCCGGAACAGGCGCGGCAGGACATCGGCCTCGATGCCGATTCCGGTGTCCTCGACCTCCACATACAACAGCCGGTCGGCGCCCTTGCTCGGCGACTTCACGTAGGCGCGCAGCGTCACCCGCCCGCACGGGGTGAACTTGATCGCGTTGCCAATGAGGTTGTTGAGGACCTGGCGCAGCCGGCCGCGGTCGGCCAGCACGTACTCGACATCCCCGAGGTCGATCTCGCAGGTGAGCTGCAGCTGCTTCTTCTCGGCGCGCTCGGTGAAGGACTCGACCATGCGCAACAGCTCGGTCTTGAGCGGGAATTCGGACAGGAACAGCTCGAGCTTGCCGGCCTCCATCTTGGAGAAATCGAGCAGATCATCAAGGAGGGTAAGAAGGGTCTCGGCGGCTCCCTTGGCGAGCTGCAGCCGCTCGCGCTGCGCCGCATCGGCCTCGCGGTGCAGCGCCACCTCGAGCATGCCGAGCACCCCGTTCATCGGCGTGCGCAGCTCGTGGCTGACCGTGGCGACGAACGCGCTCTTGGCGCGGCTGCCCGCCTCGGCGCGCTCCTTGGCGTCGCGCAGCGCCTCTTCGTTGCGCTTGGTGAGCCGGATGTCCTGCGTGATCGCCGCCAGACACAGGTGGGTCCCGCTGTGCGGCTCGCGGACCACGAAGATGCTCCGGCGCACGTCGATCGCCTCACCGGTGACGGCGTGGCGGATGGTCGTCTCGCCCTCCCAGCGGTCGGTCTCGGCGACGATGCGCTCGACCTCGGACTGGCTCACCTCGCCTTCGCCCGACGGCTCGGGCCAGAGTAGCTGTCCGTTGAGAGGAGCGTCGAGCGCGAAGCCGTGCAGCCGGCGGCCGGCCGGGTTCAGGTATACGAGCTCGCCGGACAGCGACGCCATGGCGATCGAGTCGAGCGAGTTTTCGATGAGAGCAAAGAACTTCTGCCGCTCCTGCGCCGCCACCTGGTTGGCCGTCACGTCGCGGATCGTGCCGACGATGCGCTTGGCGTGGCCATCGGCGTCACGGATGATCCGGCCGAGCTCGGAGACCCAGCGGATCTCGCCGCTGTGGGTGATCACGTGGTGGTTGAAGGAGAAGCTGTCGCCGCCGCCGGGCGCGCAGCGGTCCTTGAGCGTGGCGAGCATGCTCTCGCGCTCCTCCGGCAGGATGAGCGGAACGAACAGCTCCTCGCCCAGGTTCACCGGCTGGCTGGGGAAGCCGAGGATCGTCGCCATCTCGGCCGAGCCCATGCCGGACTGGGAGCGCAGATCCCAGTCCCAGTAGCCGATTCCCTCCGCCAGGTAGGCCAGGCGCAGCCGCTCTTCGCTGATCCGCAGCGCGTCCTGGGCCGCCTTGCGCTCGCTCACATCTTGGATGAGCTCGACCACCGCGGTGACCTCGCCGGCATCGCTCGTCAGCGGGAAGAAGGTCATGTCAAGGTACATGCGCTTCTTGTAGGAGTTCCAGCGGTTGAGCGGAGTGCCAAGCTCCACCAGCTGCTCCAGCGCCGTGACGACCTTGCCGCTGAGCGCTTCGCGAAAGCGCGGCGGCGAGCCCACCGCGATCGCCAGGGGATCGGTGAGGATGTTGAAGGTGCCGACTATGTAGTCCAGACTCGGGAGTCCGAACATGGCCCGCTGCGCCTCGTTGAGCTGGCGCGTAGTCCCGTCGACATCGAAGACCTGGATGCCGATGGGAGTGTGGTCGAAGATCGCCCGCTTGAGGCGCTCGCTGGCCTGCAGCGCCCGCTCGGCGAGCTTGCGCTCGGTCAGGTCCTGGGTGACGCCGATGATGCGCGCGATCCGGCCGCTCTCATCGGGGTAGGCCCGGGCTTCTATGTGAACGATGCGCTCGCTGCCGTCCGGGCGCAGGACGCGCAGGGTAACCGGCGGCGGCGCCTGGCCGCGCCGCAGCTCATCGAAGTAGGTTTTCATGGCGGCGCGATCATCCAAGTGGATGGACTGCTGAAACAGCGCCGCGACCGCCAGGTGCTCGGGCTGCATCGCCTCGACCGCCGGGGTAGCCGGCAGGCCGTAGATTGAATACAGCATCGGCGAGGCCACGAACTGGTCGCTCTTTACATCCACCTCCCAGGTACCGAGCCCGGCGATCCGCTCTGCTTCGCGCAGGCGCGCTTCGCGGTTGGCCAGCGCGACCGCCATCTGCTGGAAGCGCCCCGCGCTTAGATCTGCTTCCGCGCTCTGCGCGACCGCGGTCGCCGACGCCGCGGCGGGCTGCATCGATACGGTCAGCTCGCCGTGCTGAACCAGGATGAAGGTCTGGTCGCCATCGGCAAGACGGCTCGCGCGCAGCTGCCACCACCGCCCGCCGGCCGCGCCTGGTTGGGGGCGGACGTAGTCAGCCTGGTACTTGGAAGCGGTGCCGGCGTACAGGCTGCGCAGCCCCACCACGGCCTGCGTCAAGGCCGCGGCGGCCGGGCCGCACCCGCGCGCGCAGACCTCTGTATAGAGGCAGCCCAGGCCCCCGGCAGCGAGAGACTCCGCCACCGCCCGCCAGGCGGCGTTGGTCCAGCAGATCACTCCCTGCGGATCCACAAGGACCAGCGGGTCGGCGATCGCCTCCAGCGCCAGCCGCAGCACCTCCGTCGAGGCGGGCGCCGCGGGAACCTGTCTCTCCATCTTGTCAGATTGCCATGAAGGTCAAAAAATGGGAAAGCGCCATCGCTGCGCACCGCCGCGAAGCGGACCTGCGGGAACACTTACGGATACCGCGCCCTTACATGCGCGCTGCCCGCGGCAGAGCTCGGACCTCACCGCAGGCTCGGCGCGGCGCCTTTTCGTTATTGCCGGGCGCTCACAGCTCGAGCTGACAGACCCAGGTGAGCAGGATGGTGAACTCCGCTTCGAGCTCGGCCACCGCGGCGAAGGCGCTTGCCGCATCGCCCTGCCGGGCCAGGAGCTCAAGCTTCCGGCACAGCTGCGCCAGGTGGCGGGCCCCAATCAGCAGCACGCTGCCGAGCAGGCGGTGGGCCGCCGACTGCAGCGCCTTCAGGTCGCGGCGCTGGCAGGCATTCTGGAGATCGGAGAACTGCGCGCTGCCGTCCTGCTGGAACATGACAATGATCTCAGCGACCAGCTCAGCCCCGAGCGTGGCGGAGAGCTCGCGCAGTCGCTGTTCGACCTGGTCGGCATCCCCGGGACGCATCGCCCTCTCCTTGCGTCTTGCTACGTAGATGTCTCATCGGTACGCCTGCTGGCACCGGAATCGGCCTCAGTATCTCACACTTAGGCGGCAAAGACAACCGCAACCCGAGCCCGAGCCCGAGCCCGAGCGGCGCCAAGGAAAATCAAGCACTTAGCCAAGCGCCCGAGGGAGCCAGGGATGCCGCTTCGCCGGGCTTCAAGATTTAAAAACCGCGGGACCTTGGCCGCCTGCCCTCAGATTTTTGGCAGCCGCGCGGGCACGGTTTGCGCGCTGCCGGGAATCGCTGGGCGAGCCGCCGGAGATTGGGCGCTGGCATCGGTCTTGCGGTACGTTGCTCTGTAACCCCCAACTTATTGGAGCATTCCTATGTACGATGACAGAGCGAACCGGAAGCCGTGGATTAGAATCACCGGTAGCATCACCGGTAGCATCACCGGCCGAATCACCGCGAGAATCACCGCGAGAGTAGGCGCCATGCTGCCGCTTGCCTGCCTGCTCGCTGCCTGCGGGGGCTCGCCGGCGATGCCTATATGCACCGACAGCTTGTCGCCGCAGGCCGTCGGGCAGTTCTGCGCGCCGGCGAGCATCGCGGCCGGGCAGGCGCTGCGGCTGCAGATCCGCGAGCAGTGCGGCGGCTGCACCCAGCGCGCGACCCGCTGCGAGGCGGTCGTGCAGGGACCTGAGCTGAAGCTGCGGCTCCTTGGTCAGTCGTGCACCTTGCCGCCGGACTACGCCTGCGCGGCGATCTGCGCGATCAATACGTTTGACTGCAATGTTCCGCCGCTTGCCGCGGGGACCTACAGGGTCACCGCGGAGTCGGGCTCGGCGCCGGCGGTGATGATGACCGCGGATCCGACGGTGTCCGCGACCTCGTGCACCGTGCAGTTCCCGTAAGCCGCGGCGCGGTCGGCCGGGCAGAGCCGGCGACCGCGGTCCTCGTGAAGATGTAAAAGGAATTCTGCAGCTGCGGGAGGGAGCGGTCCCCGGAAGGGACCGCGCGGAGTTAGTTGAAGTAGGGCGAGAGCAGCTTGGTGTCGATGTACTTGAGCAGATCCTCGGCCTGCGCCTGCTCATCGGGGCTCAGGGTGCCGCCCATGATGTCACCGGAGAGCGCCGCCGCCCCTTCACGCAGGACGTTGAACGCATCGACGGTCTGCATCTTCTTGAGGATGTTGGCCGCCACCTTGCGAGTCGCCACCGAGCGGATCTTGTCGCTGTTCTTGATGTGGCCGGCCAGCTCGGCGAGCACCGCCGCGTCGAAGGTCGGCTCGCTGGGCGGATCATCGCTGAAGCGGCCGCGCAGCGAGGCATCATCAAGGAACAGCCGCTGCATCACCCGCTGCGCCATGAAGTCGACGCGCGCGCCGTAGCCGGGGATCGTCTTGAGCTTGGTCGCATCCACCTTGCCGACGAGCAGCGAGTAGCCGGTCTGGTTCATCACGTCCGCGAACACGCCGTTGAGGGTCGCCACCGTGGTCGCCTGCCGCAGATAGCCGAGCACGACATTCAGCGAGTTATTCGGCGCCCCCGGGCTCTTGCCGTCGAGGAAGTCGGTGAGGAAGCCCTTGTACGTGGGTACGTTCACCTTGGTGTACGGGTTGTCGGTGCGATCAAACGTGGTGCAGTCCGGATCGAGCACGGTGTTGCCATCGTTGCAGAACGCATCCTTGGGCGCGCTCGTCGACAGGCCGTAAAGGAGCTTGATCGCGTCGATGTCGTAGCTCTGCGGAGTGCTGGCGAAGATCGCGTCGAAGTCGTCGATGTACTCCATGACCGACGAGCTATACACATCCTTTGCCGGATCGAACTTGAGCGAGCCCTTGAAGTTGTGGCGCAGGCCCAGGGTGTGGCCGATCTCGTGGATCACGACGTGGGTGATGTACTGCTCGATCTTCTGCTTCTTGGTTAGCAGCGTCGCGGCGGGGATGTGCGGCGTGCCTTCCTTAAGATCGTCGTTGCGTCCGGTGCCCTTGTAGATCGGAGCCCACTTGGTGCAAAGCGGAGTCGCGGCCTTCAGCGGCATGCCCGCCCACACCAGGGTCGGGACCTGCGGCCGATCGATCTTGGGCAGGGCCGCCACCGTCGTGTCGTCGGTGAAGATCGAGTTGGCGATCCGCGCCCACAGCGAGCTGAAATACACGCTCGCGCCGCGCACTTCGCCGTTGTTGGGGTTGATGCGCCAGTTGGCGAAGGCGGCGCCGTAGGTCGGATCGAGATCGACAAGGATGTAGTTGGTGTCGTCATCCGCCCACGAGTCGTCGGCGGTGCCCTTGCGGACCTTGAGCGCCTCGTAGCCGAACACGGTGTTCCAGTTGGTCACGCCCTTGGCGATCGCGCCGTACAGATCGACGCCCATGAAGTCGGGGCTCGACGCCTGCAGCTTGTCGATGTCCGGCGAGACCACCCACTGGATCGGCTTCATCGCCGACACCGCCCACTTGATCGAGCCCTGGGTCTGGCCGCCGGTGTTGGGCACAAGGCGCGCGTCGTTGCGGAAGAACAGATCCTGACCGTCGGGGCTGGTGTAGGCCCGGCTCTCGGTGTAGCCAGTGGTCTCGGCGTAGCGGCGGATCGACATGCCGAGGGTCCCCGAGCTGCGGAACTCGTTGGCCTCGCGGCCAGAGTCGGGGTTATACAGGTTGCCGTAGCCGGCGAACACCTCTTCGAACGTGATGCCGTCATCGAGCGAGCGGAAGCGCTGCGAGAACGCAAGCTCCACGTTGAACTGATCCGGCTGGCTGCCGCCGGCGTAGGCGTCCTTGAGGAGGCTGAAGCGGTTCATGCCCGCCGCCGGATCGAACAGCACGTACTGCGAGGCGCTCGGCAGGCGATCGAACGGCGCGTAGGCGACCTGCGGGTAGGCCTCGACGAGGAGATCGGGGTTGAAGGTATCGCTGGTCTTGTTGCCGGCGCCGGTGTCGAAGACGAACAGCTTGCCGTTCTGCAGGCGGAACGACACCACGCGGGTGCCGAGCGAGCGCGCCGCCCCCCCGGACACCGCGCCCGGGAAGTACTGCTTGAGGTAGGCCGACAGGAAGAACTGCTTGGCCGTCCCGAGCTCGCGCTTGTTGATCGCCAGATAGAAATCGTCGCCGGTGCCGTACTGATCGAGGACGCCGGCGGCTCGCAGGGCGCGCTGCCGCAGCGCCTTGGCCTCGGCGGTGGTCGCCTTGGGGATGACGACGAAGGGCTGGTCGCCATCGAGGCTGAAGGTCGCCTCGGGTTCCGAAGGAGCGCAGGCGGTATAGATTCCGCACGCTGCGAGCGCCGTGGCCGCAACGACCGGCCGGAGTCGCGACGCAAGACGAGGACGGGAAGTCTTGGGAGCTATCGTATGCCTCATACTTGACCTCTTTATGAGCAGCGCCATGCCGCTCGTGTAGTGCGGGCCGATCCTTAACACAGGCAACTGACAGGGGAAAAAAACTCGCCGAAATGAGCGGCGGGCGGAGGCGGGGGCGGGAGCGCGGCCGGGAGCGCGGAGGTCTAAGACACGACGAAGTTTATGATCTTGTCTTTGACGAAGATGATCTTGCGTACGGTCTTGCCGGCGAGCTGGTTGGCCACCGCGGGCAGGGCGCGCGCCTGCTCTTCCACCCGCGCCTGCTCGGCGCCGGGCTCGACCTCGATGCCGCCGCGGGTCTTGCCGAGCACCTGGACGGCGACGGTGATGACGTCGTCCTTGGCGAGCTCGGGGTCGAAGATCGGCCACGGCGCCCAGGTCAGCGCCGCGGTCTGGCCGAGCTTTTCCCACAGCTCCTCGGCCAGGTGCGGGGCGAACGGGCAGAGCAGCTGGACGAACGGCTGCAGGCAGGCGCGCGGGCGGCGGCCGGTCTTGGTGAAGTGGTTGACGAAGATCATGAACTGGCTGATCGCCGTGTTGAAGCGCAGGCCCTCGATGTCCTCGGTGGCCTTGCGGATCGTCTTGTGCAGGATCTTCAGATCCTCGGCGGTGGGCGCTTCGTCGGTGACCACGCAGCGGGCGAGGCGCTCGGCGGCGCTCTCGGCCGCGGGGTCGGCGGCGGCCTCGGCTGAAGCGTCAGCGGCTGCATTGTTCTCTGGCCCATCCTGGATGAACAGGCGCCAGGCGCGCTGCAGGAAGCGGTACACGCCCTCGATGTCGTGCATCGACCAGGGCTTGTCGCGCTCCAGCGGGCCCATGAACATCTCGTAAAGGCGCAGCGTGTCGGCCCCGTACTTGCCGACCACCTCGTCGGGGTTTATGACGTTGCCGCGCGACTTGGACATCTTCTCGCCGTCTTCGCCGAGGATCATCCCCTGGTGGACGAGCTTCTGGAACGGCTCGGACACCCCGACAAGGCCCGCGTCGTAAAGGACCTTGGTCCAGAAGCGCGCATATAAAAGGTGGCCCACCGCGTGCTCATCGCCGCCCAGGTACAGGTCGACGGGCATCCAGTAGTCGACGGCGGCGCGCGAGAACGGCTCGCGGTCGTTTGTCGGGTCGCAGTAGCGCAAGAAGTACCACGACGAGCCGGCGCTGCCGGGCATGGTGTCGGTCTCGCGGCGCAGCGGCTCGCCGGTGCGCGGGTCGGTGAAGCGCACCCAGTGGGTGATCGCGCCGAGCGGGCTCTCGCCGGTGCCGGTCGGCTCGTAGCTCTGCACCTCGGGCAGGACCACCGGGAGCTCGCCCTCGGGGACGTGGCGCATGCCGCCGCCTTCGAGGTGCAGGATCGGCAGCGGCTCGCCCCAGTAGCGCTGGCGGGAGAACAGCCAGTCGCGCAGGCGGTACTGCACGGTGCCCTGGCCGAGCTTGTGCTCCTCGGCGTGGCGGATGATCGCCGCCTTGGCCGCGGCGGTCACAAGGCCACTGATAAAGCCGGAGTTCACCGCCGTCCCGTCGCCGCTGTAGCAGGCGTCCGCGGGCTGGCCGGCCTCGACGACGCGCCTTATCGGCAGCGCGAACGCCTGGGCGAACTCGAAGTCGCGCTCGTCGTGGGCGGGCACCGCCATGATCGCGCCGGTGCCGTAGTTCAAAAGGACGTAGTCGGCGATCCACACCGGGATGTCCTCGCCGCTAAACGGGTTCTTGGCGTAGGCGCCGGTGAAGCAGCCGGACTTCTCCTTGCCGCGCTCCTGGCGGGCGAGCTCGCTCTTCTGGGCGGTCTTGTCGATGTACTCCTGCACCGCCGCCCGCCGATCGGCGGTGGTGAGGGCGGCGACGAGCGGGTGCTCGGGGGCCAGCACCATATAAGTGGCGCCGAAGATCGTGTCGGGCCGGGTGGTGAAGATCTCGATCGACTCGCCGCCGGCGCCCGCGGCAGAACCAGCGGCACAAAGGGGAAAGCGGGCGCGCATGCCCTCGCTGCGGCCGATCCAGTTGCGCTGCAGCTCCTTGGTGCTCTCGGGCCAGTCGAGCCCGTCGAGGTCGCGAAGCAGGCGCTCGGCGTAGTCGGTGATGCGCAGCATCCACTGCTTCATCGGCTTGCGGTAGACCGGGTGACCGCCGCGCTCGGAGCGGCCGTCGACCACCTCCTCGTTGGCGAGGACGGTGCGCAGCGCCGGGCACCAGTTTACCGGCACCTCCTTCTGATAGGCCAGGCCGCGCTCGAAAAGCTTAAGAAAGAGGTACTGCGTCCACTTGTAGTAGCCGGGGTCGCAGGTCGACACCTCGCGCGACCAGTCGAAGCTGAAGCCGAGCATCTTGAGCTGGCGGCGGAAGCTGTCGATGGCCTTGGCGGTGGTGATCTGCGGGTGGACGCCGGTCTGCAGGGCGTACTGCTCGGCCGGCAGCCCGAAGGCGTCCCAGCCCATCGGGTGGAGCACATTGTAGCCGCGGGCGCGCTTGTAGCGGGCGACGATGTCCGTCGCGGTGTAGCCCTCCGGGTGGCCTACATGGAGGCCCGAGCTCGACGGGTAGGGGAACATGTCAAGGACGTAGTACTTGGGCCGCGTCCCCCCCTGCTCTGCCTGGAAGACCTGATTTTTTTCCCAGAAGAGCTGCCACTTCGGTTCGATCTGCTGCGGTTTATAGGCCATGGTTTACAGGTTCTACCTGAATTCGGGCCCCTGCAGAAGGGCCCACCAGAAGGACCCGCATAAGGACCGACCATGGCCAAGTCCCCTGTAAGCACCCGCCGCAAAAGCCTGCTCGCGCCGGCCCTGCCGTCCGGCAACAGCGGCTTTGCCACCAAGACCTTTTGTGTCAGAGTAATCAGCACTCGCGCAAGGTGTCACGCCTCCCGCGCCCATCGCGCGTGGTATGGTGCGCCGCTAGAAGAGCGGAGGGCTACTACGTGACCTCAAGTGACCGATCGGAACAACTCGCGATGCGACCTTTATTTTCCCGAGCGCCCGCCAAAGATCCTGACGACCTGCGCCGCCCCGACGCGGCCGGCCCCGCTGCTGCGTACGGCCAGCCT
>DAOMZC010000047.1:0-17039 GCA_035437965.1 Pseudomonadota bacterium | reverse complement strand
TCAGCGTCGGCGGCGAGCCGACCTTCGTCAGCGCCGAGGAGCCCGACGCGCCGGGCGAGCTCGTCCTCCAGATATGCAGTCTCGCGCTGCCGGTGCCCTCGCAGGTGGCCCCTGTCCCGCCCGCGTTCGACGACTGGTTCGTCCTCGCCTGCAACAGGGACCCGAACGAGCGCTTCGCCACGGCCAAGGCCATGGCCGAGGCCCTCCGCTCCGCCCTGCTCCAGCGCCCCGACACCGAGTCTACGGCTTCGGTCACGGTGCCTTCCGCGCCGCCACCGCCGCCTGCCTTCTCGCACGCTCCGGCGGCGCCGCGCTCCCCGACGATGACACGCGGTACGGGCTGCTGCTCAACAACCTGGGCAGCGTGCCGCAGCTTGAGATGGCGGTGCTGGCGCATGAGCTCTTGCGCACGCCGCTGGGCGCGCGCGTCGAGCTCCTCTTCGGGCCGGCGCCGCTCATGACCGCGCTGAACATGAACGGGTTCTCGGTGTCCCTCATCGCGCTCGATGCGGCCCGGCGCGCGGCGCTGCTCGCTCCGGTGGGAGTGCCGGCGTGGCCGGTCGGCGTCGCCGTGGGGGCGATCGAGAGGGTGCCCCTGCATGCGGCGCTCCTGCCGGCGGCGCCCGTGCCTTCGGCGAACGCGCAGGTGCGCGCCGTGCTCGAAGGAGTCATCGGCCGCCTCATCGCCCTGGAGGAGCCGCTCAACGCGCTCGATGCCCGGGTGGGCGATGGCGACACCGGCTCGACGATGGCAGCGGCGGCGCGCAGCGTCCGCGAGCAGCTCGATCAGCTGCCGCTGAACTCCGCGGGAGCGCTATGTCTGGGGCTGGGCGAGCTCCTCAGCCGGAGCATGGGCGGGACGAGCGGCGTGCTGCTGTCGATCTTCTTCACCGCGACGGGCAGCGCGCTGCTGGCGGGCGCGGACTGGGCCGCCGCGCTCGAACAGGGCGCCGCGCGGATGCAGCTTTATGGCGGTGCCACGGTGGGGGATCGAACCATGCTGGACTCCCTCCTGCCGGCAGTCGGGGTCCTGCGCGCGGGCGGCGATCTCGGCGCCGCGGCGCAGGCCGCGCGGCAGGGCGCAGAGGCCACCGCTCGGCTGACGCAGGCCAGGGCGGGCCGATCTTCCTACGTCCCAGCGGCGAACCTCAGCGGAGTGGAGGACCCGGGTGCCGCCGCGATCGCAGCGGTCTTCGAGGCGCTGGCGCAGCTTGGGCGCTGAGCTTCGCGGGCTCGTGGTCGGCGCGGCCGCCCAGGCGCTGAGGCAGCTACAGCGCTGCGCAGGAAACGGAAATCAGCCGCGGCACCGGCTCGGGCTGTCGGTGTACTTCACATCCGTGCGGTGTCGGGAGGACAGTGGACGCGGTACAACCGGACCGTCAGATCCCGCTCCGGGTCGAGCGGGGCCAGCCCGGGCGGTGCAGCGGCGGCGGCCCGGGGCGGCGGACCCAGCTCGCGCCACAGCGTGACCGCGTTGTGGCGCTGCAGCTCGCGCAGCGCGGTGACTACTTGCGAGCTCTGTGCCTCGACCAGAAAGTCGTACTGGCACAGCGCGGTCATAGAGTCGTCCCGCGCCATCCGTGCCGGCAGCGGCGCCGGCAGGTAGCCATCCGCGGGTGGAGCGGTCGCCGCGGTGATGAACGGAAAGTCGGCGAGGACGGCCCGCGGGTGCTCGGCGGCCAGCTCGCGGGCGGCCTGTTGGTGCAGCGCCAGCAGATCCCGATAAGCCAGGCTGACCTCGAGGTGAGCGATGTCCCAGCGGTTCCACCGCCCATGCCAGCCGGCAATCAGCAAGAGCAGCGTACTTGCAGCCGCGGCGGGCCGCAGCGGAATCCGCAGACGCGCGAGTCCGGCGGCGGCCAGCGCGCACAAAAGCGGCAGCGCAGGCAGCATGTAGCGCGGCAGCGGCCCCGGAAAGGCCAGCGGCATGGCCAGCACGGCGACCGCGGTCGCGCGGATCTCCAGCACCGGCAAGCGCGTCGGCGCCTCGGCCGCGCGGCGGCAGGCCGGGACGACCACCAGGGCCGCGCACGCAACCAGCAGGAGGCGCCCGCCATCCAGCAGGTCGTGGCGCAGCGCCCACAGCAGGTGCCCCGGACCGACGAACTCGCCGGCGTTCCCGGGCGCCAGGGTGCCCATCAGGACCCGGTGTACCAGCAGCCACAGGAACAGAACCAGACACGGAACTGCAGCCGGCAGCACCGCCCGCAAGACCGCGAGCGCCACCGGGCGCGATAACCGTGAAGCACCAAGGCGCCCCAAGGTACGTGCGGCGAGCAGCAGCGCCGCCGGCAGACAGAGGAAGTAGGCGCTCTCCTTGGTCAGCACCGCCAGGCTGGCGCAGACGACGTAACCGGTCACCCGCCCGCTCAGGAGCAGGACCCACGCCACCGCCACCAGGGAGGTCACCGGTCCATCGCTCTGCACCAGACCCGCCTGGGCGAAGTACGACGGGCTGCACAGGCAAAGCGCCACCCCGATCATCGAGCCGAGCGGCGATACCCGAAGGCGCCTGGCGATGGCATAAGTTGCCGGCAGCGCCGCCGCCACCACCACGCAGGTGACGACGTGGAGCACCACTGGCGCGGGACCCAGGAGCCGGATGAACAGCGCCAGCAGGCCGGTGAACAGCGGCGGCCGCAGGAAGTAGATGTCCCGGTAGCGGCTCCAGTCGAACGCGTGCTCGGCGAGAAAGCGCGCCTCCGGGACGTAGCACCCCAGGGCATCCCAATAGTGGGGGTCATGCAGGGTCGGCCACTTGAGGAGCAGCAGGCCCACGGCCGCCACGGCCCAGCCCACCACTGCACCGCGAAGCGCCAAGCCGCCGTCGGGGCTGCTGCAGTCTGCCGGTGAAATCCTTTTCATGCCGGGCGGCAACGTACTGGATATCGGCGCCCCTGCCAAGGCCAACGCGCTCCCCGCACCGACCCGAGGCGGTCACACGAGCCAGCGCTCGATCTGCGCCGCGTCCCACGCCGCACCGAGCTCACGCAGGCGCTGATGGGCCGCCGCGAGGATGGCGCGTCCCTCGGGGCCGGCGGTCGCGCGTCCTTGCCAGGCGGCGGCGCGCGCGGCATCGCGGGGCATCCCCATGGCGATTGCCAGCTGCTTGCTCTTGCGGAAGCAGCTCCGGGCGGCGGACTGATGGCCGCGCAGCCACTTGTACTGACCCTCCAGCAGCACGCTGGCCGGCTCCGCGATGCGGATGATCGCAGCGACGCGGCGTAGAGCTCGCAGCGCCTCCCGTATCGGCGTCGCCAGCGCGGCGCGCTGCGCGGCCGCAGTCAGGTGCTGCCAGAGCTCAAGGTAGGTCTCGACGAGCGCCGGCCCGCAGTAACCGGCCAGGCTGTTGGTCACCGGCATCACCGCGAGCGCCGCGAGCGACCTATCGGCTATCTCGCGCGCCTGGGCAAAGAGGCCCTGCCGCGCCAGGCACAGCACGCGCAGCGCATCGCTCAAGCTGCCGTAGACCGACAGGCCCTCCCGCTGCGCTTTCAGCGCGAGCTCATCGAGCGCGGCAAGCGCCTCTGCGTGCCGGCCGCGCTGCTGCGCCTGCACGCACTGCAGCACCTTCCCAAGGACCAGGCCGATCACATGATCGCTCCGCCGCGCCATCTCGATGAGCGCGTCCACCGACACGCGCGACCGCACCTCATCGCCGGCCAGCCACTCGATCTGCGCTTGCACGGCGAGCAAGAACATCTGCGCATAAAGATCGCCAAGCTTCTGCGCCAGCGCCATGGCCCGCGGTAGGTCGTCAGGGTCGATGCGCGGCAGTACGCCGTGGTTGATGGAAGCCGCGAGCGCAGCGCGATAAAACCCGAGCTCTCTCATCGGATCAAGATCCGGGGAGAGCAGCGCTCGGCCGCGCCGCATGTAGCTCTCGGACAGGCGCATCAGCGGTGTCAGCGAAAAAAGGAACCCGACCGCTCCGTAGCCACTTATCCGCAGCCCTACGTTGCCGTGCCGCTCGGCCAGATTGAGCACCTGGAAGATGCTGTAGGCGGTCTCCAGCGGCGCGCCGAGCCAGGCGTGGATCTCGATGGCGATGCCGAAGATGATGTTGCGTTCCTCCAGGGCTTCGGAATCGCTGGCGTCCGCTGCCGCCCGGATGAAGCGCGGATGACTGCGGTGCATTACCTGCAGCCCGAGCTGCTTGAGCAGGGCAAGACCAAGCTGCCCCTGCCCCTTCGGCAGCGGCTCGCCGTAAGAGGCCAGCGCGCGGTGCAGCACCTCGGTGCACTCGGCCATGCGGCCAAGGCCGAACAGGGCGCTGATCAGCAGGCGATACAGGCGCAGCGCAGCGGTCCCGGCGTGCTCGATCGCCTGTTTAAGCAGCGGCACCGCCTCGGCAAGAGCGCCGCGCTGCACCGCTTGCTCACCGGCCAGGGCGGCGTAATAGGTGGACCGCTCCGACACTCCCGACTGGCTGTAGTGGTAGGCCAGCGCCGCCGCCGCGCTGCCGTCCGGGCGGACTCGCTCCAGCGCTTCGGCGACCTCGCGGTGCAGCGCCCGCAGCTCGGCCGCGTCGAGCTGCGCGAGCAGGGTCTCGCGCAGCTTGTCATGACTGAACCGCCAGCGCTCCTCGTAAAGCTCCAGCACCCCGGCTGCGGCGGCGGTGTGCAGCCAGCGCTCCAGGTCACGCTCCAAGCTGCCGAGCAGCGCCAGATCCAGCTGACGCCCGGCGACCGCCGCCCGCTGCAGCAGCGGCTGCGCCGCCGCCGGCACCCGCTGCAGCCGCCGCTGCAAAACCGTGCGGACTCCACCCGCGGTCACCTGCGCCGGCGGCAACAGCCGACCGACCGCAGCCAGCGTCCCCGCTTCAGCGGCCAGCGCTCGCATGACCTCGACGATGAAGAAGGCGTTCCCTTCCGTCTCCCGCTGCAAAAGCTCGATGAGCTCCGGGCGGCGGCCGGCGGGGCCGAGCATGAAGGTGCTGAGCTCCTGGATGGCGTCCTGGCTCAGGCGGTCCAGGGTCATCAGGGTGGCGCCGGGGAGCTCGGTGGGTAGCGTGGCCCGCTCGTCATTGCGGAAGGTGCCGATGAGCAAGAGCGGGCGGCTGGGCAGCTGCGGGATGAGCCGCCGCAGCAGGTCGAGGTTGTCCAGCGTCGTCCACTGGAGATCCTCCAGGATCACGAGCGTCGGATGGCTGGGGCGCAGGAGCACCGCCTCAAGGACGCTGAGCAGCCGCAGGCGCGCCGCCTGGGCATCGACGACCGGAGCGTCGGCCACCTCGCGCCCGAGCAGCGCCGGCAGCTCTGGGATCAGGCTCTTGATGACGCTGGCTTCCAGCGGGAGCAGCTCCACCTGCAGGCACAGGGGGCGCAAGAGCGCGGCAAACAGTCCCAGGCCCAGGGCGCCGTCGCTCGTCGCCTGGCCGAGCAGCACCTGCACTCCCTGCACCAGCGCCACGCTGCGCAGCTCATCGAGGAGGCGCGACTTGCCGACGCCGCTCTCGCCACCGAGCAGCCAGGCCGCTCCCGCGCCGGCGAGCGCCCCTTGCAGAGCGACGCGCAGCCGCGCCAGCTCGCCATCGCGGCCGATGAACTTCGCCGCCTGCAAGAAGCTGTCGCGGAGTCCCTCGTTCTCACCGGGCAGCGCCACGCCGCTGGCCGCGGTCAGGGCCTCGGCCGCAGCCTCGGCGTCCGGGTAGCGCTCCGCCGGCCGCTTGGCGAGCAGCCGCCGGAGCACCGCTTGCAGCGGGGCCGGCAGCGCGGTGGCCGCGTAATCGGGCTCGTGATCGAGCACCGCCTTGAGGATTTGCTCCGGCTGCTGCTGCGGAAAGGGCGGCCAGCCGGCCAGCAGCTCGAAGGCGACCACGCCCACTGAATACAGGTCCGACAGCTCGCTGGGATTTTCACCCATCAGGACCTCGGGAGCGATATAGCCGAGCGTACCGGCGATCTCACGGCTGCGCCCATCGGGACCCTCGCGCAGCATGGCGAGTCCGAAATCGAGCAGCTTGGCGTGCAGCCCGCGCGGTCCATCCACCACCAGCACGTTGGCCGGCTTGATATCGCGGTGCAGCACGCCGCGCCGGTGCAGGTAGGTCAGCGCCTGCAGAATCTGCAAAAGCACGCCGACCCGCTGCTCAAGCGCAGTCTGCCGGACCGCCGCGAGCAAGCTGCGCCCGCTGCCGAGCAGCTCCATGGTGAAGTAGGGCTGGAATGCGCCATCGAATCCATAGTCGATTACGCTGATTATGTGCGGGTGCCGCAGCGAAGCGAGCGTCCGGAACTCCTGCGCCAGCGCCAGGCGCAGGGCCTCGGGAACGTGTCCATCGCCGTCCTGCCGGGTGTCGGTCTGCGACGTTGGGCTGCCTGATATCACGATCGTCTCGGCGCTCGAGGACTGGGCCGCGGTCCCGCCCCGCATCGCAGACGCGAGCACCAGCCGCTTGAGCGCCACCTGCTGGCCGGTGAGCAGATCGACGGCCCGATAGACGGCTCCCATCCCGCCCGCGCCGATCTGCTCAAGGACTTGATAGCGCCGTCCTAGCTGCATCTTCCAAGTATCCATCCAGTTATCGATCGGCGCGATGCCCAACCGCGCCCTCTCGGCGGTGTCGCCGCGACGCTGGTCAGCGAGTCGGAAGTTCCCGATCAGAGCGGGCCACGCGAGCCTTGATGGTTCACCAACATACAGGTTTCAGGGCGGGGCGCGCGGCGCTTGTCAGCCTGCCTGCGATAGGTTGATAATCGCTAGCTAAGCGGCTGCTCGCTCTCTCGGCTTGACAATCGGGGCGAGCTGGCGCCGCAACCCATCGAGGTAGGACATTGCAGGGCAACAGGACGGAACAACTGACAGGGGATCTGTGGGGTGGCCTGGCTGCGATGTTGGTCGCCCTGCCCTCTGCCATTGCGTTCGGCGTGACGATCTTCGCTCCGCTTGGTCGCAGCTACGCGGCCCAGGGGGCGCTCGCCGGCATCCTCGGGGTGACCGCGCTGGGACTGGTCGCTGGCGCGTTCGGCGGCACCAATCGGCTGATCACCGCGCCGTGCGCCCCGGCCGCGGCGGTGATGTCGGCGTTCGCGATTCAGCTGACCCGCGCCGGCAACAGCGCCGAGGTGGTGGCGCTGATGTTGAGCCTCGTGGGGCTCATGTGCGGCCTCTTGCAGGTCAGCTTTGGCGTGGTGGGTCTGGGCCGGCTTATCAAGTACATGCCGTTCCCGGTCGTCAGCGGCTACCTCAGCGGGGTCGGGATCATCATCATCGTCAGCCAGGTGCCGAAGCTGCTCGGGGTGCCGAGCGGTACCCACTTCTGGGCGAGCCTGGCCAAGCCGGCGCAGTGGCAGTGGCAGGGGGTGGTGGTCGGCGCGGTGACGATCACCGTCATGGCGCTGGCGCCCAGGGTCACCAAGGCGGTTCCGGCCGCCATCCTCGCCCTGGCGGCGGGCGTCGCCACGTACTTCGGCCTGGCGCTGGCGGATCCGACGCTCCTGCAGCTGACCGGCAACGCGCTCGTCATCGGCCGGCTGGGCGGCAGCGGCGGCGCCAGCTTCAGCGATGCGATCATCGGGCGCTGGCACGGGATCGGCGGCATGAGCTTCAGCGGCCTCGGGCATCTGCTGGTGCCGGCGGCGACCCTGGCGGTGCTGCTGTCCATCGATACGCTCAAGACCTGCGTGGTGCTCGACGCGCTGACCCGCTCGCGCCACCAGTCAAACCGTGAGCTTATCGGCCAGGGCCTGGGCAACTTCGTCTCGGTCCTCATCGGCGGCGTACCCGGTGCCGGTCAGATGGGCGCGACGCTGGTCAATATGTCGAGCGGCGCCCACACCCGCCTGTCGGGGCTCGTCGAGGGGGCGCTGGCCCTGGTCGCGTTCATGCTCCTGGGCTCGTTCATCGCCTGGATTCCGATCGCCGCGCTGGCCGGAATCCTGATTGTCATCGGCTTTCGGATGTTCGATCGCGACAGCCTGCACCTTCTGAAATCGCGGGCGACGATCCTCGACTTCGCGGTAATCGTGGCGGTCGTGGTGGCGGCGCTTTCGATAAGCCTCATCGCCGCTTCCGGTGTCGGCATCGCGCTGGCCATCGTCCTTTTCATCCGCGAGCAGATCGGCAGCTCGATCGTGCGCCGCAAGGCTTTCGGCAACCAGCTGTTCTCCAAGCGGGTGCGCCTGCCCGGCGAGATGGAGATCCTGGAGAAGCGCGGCGACAGCACCGCAATCTTCGAGCTGCAAGGCAGTCTGTTTTTCGGCAACGCCAACCAGCTGTACTCCGCGCTGGAGCACGACCTCAAAAAGCGCGCGCACATCATCCTCGACATGCGCCGCGTCCACTCGGTCGACCTGACCGCCGTGCACATGCTGGAGCAGATTCAGGGGATCCTGGCGGAGCGCAAGGCGCTGCTCATCTTCAGCCACCTTCCCGAGCACACCCCGAGCGGCCAGGACATGCGCAAGTACTTCGAGGCGCTGGGCCTGGTCCACCCGGAGAGCCGCGTCCAGACCTTCAAAGAGCTGGATGAAGCGCTGGAGTGGGTCGAGGAGCTGCTTATCAAGCAAGAGAACCTCGATCGCGTCCAGGAGGAGCTCCTCGATCTGCGCGAGATCGACATATTCCTCGGGCGCCAGGAGAGCACGATCGCCGCGCTGGAGCTGTGCATGGACAAGCGCTCCTACAAGGCCGGAGAGAAGATCTTCGTGCTCGGCGATTCCGGCGATGAGATGTTCCTCATCCGGCGCGGCACGGTGCGCATCATGCTGCCCATCTCGCCCACGCAGGGCCACCACCTGGCGACTTTCGGGCGCAAGGATTTCTTCGGCGAGATGTCGTTCCTCGATCCGGCGCCGCGGTCGGCCGACGCCATCGCCTACACCGACAGCGATGTCTTTGTCCTGTCGCGCAAGCGCTTCGAGTCCCTGGCCGTGGAGCACCATAAGCTGGGGATCGATCTGGTGCTGAGCATCGCGCGGGTGCTCGCCGTTCGCCTGCGCTATGCCAACAGCGAGCTGCGCGTGCTCCACCTGTCGTAAGCTCGTAGCCAAGCCCACCCAGGAGTCCATTTTGTCGCGCGACCTCGAGCTCACCCTTCACCTCGCCCGCCGGGTCGCCCGCGCCGCGGCTGTCAAGATCGCGGAGCTGTATGCAGCCTGCCAGGCCGGCGCGGCGGCTGGGACGACTTATAAGGGCGACGATGGTCCGGTGACCGCGGCGGACCAGGCGGCCAATCAGCTCATCCTGCGTGAGCTCGGCGCCGCTTTTCCCGGCGACGCGCTGCTCTCCGAGGAGAACCCCGAGTCGTGGATCACCACCGGTGAGTGGACGTGGATGATCGATCCGCTGGACGGCACCGAGGAATTCCTCAAGCAAAATGGCGAGTTCATGGTGATGATCGGGCTGGCCCATCACGGGGTCCCGGTGCTCGGGGTGGTGATCGAGCCGGCGACCCTGGACGAGTACTGGGCGCTGCGTGGTCACGGGGCGTGGCGGCTCGCTCCTTCGGCTGCGGCGCCGGAGCGGCTGCGGGTCTCGATGCGCAGCGACCCGGCGGCGATGACGCTGGCGGTCAGCCGGTCGCACCGCAGCCCGCGCGTCGAGTCCTTCTGCCAGACGCTGCGGCTGACGCGCGAGCTGAGCTCCGGGTCGGTGGGACGCAAGGTCGCCCTGGTCACTACCGGCCGCGCCGATGTCTACCTGCATCCGTCGCCCGGCACCAAGCTTTGGGACACCTGCGCCCCGCAGATCATCCATGAAGAGGCCGGCGGCGTCTTCACCACCGCCCTGGGGGCCCCCATCAACTACGTCCGCGCCGACGGGGACGTGCGCAACGATGAGGGCCTGCTGGCCGCCAGTCCGGCGGCGTTCGAGGTCCTGCTGGCCGCCGCGCGCAGCGCCTGGGAAGTTCCGCTGCCGCCGCGCAGCCCCAAGAAGCCTTAGCGCGCCGCTTCTGGCTGTCGCAGACCTGGGAAGTCCAGCGAATCCGCTGTATTTTCCCGCCATGCACTCACTCGCGCTTCGTGTCTCCTTATCGTCCTCATCATCGCCGAACGGGCCGGCCCGCCGATTCCTCTCGCTGACCAGCCGGCTCGCCGGGGCGGTCGGCCTCTGCGCCCTGCCGCTTGGCTGCGGCACGCCCGAGCCGGCGCCCCCTGCGCCGCCCGCGGTGATCCCCTACCAGCCGCCCCCCGCATCAGCGGTGGTCGAGACCGGAGCGCTGAGCATCCGGCGCGAGGTGCTGCGCGTCCCCGCCCCGGCCCCGCCGCGCAACCCCGACGCCGCCCAGGGGGGCGAGACACCCGCCGAGTACAACGCGCTGCGGGTGGTGCGCTACCGCGTCGACACCGGCAGTGACTCGCCCCGCCCGGCGCGCGCGATCGTCGTCCTCATGCCCGGCTTCCTCGGCGGCGCCGGCAGCTACGATCCGCTCGCCCGGGCGCTCGTCCGGCGGTCCACCGCGGGCGAGGCAATCGAGGCGTGGGCGATCGATCGCCGCAGCAACTTCCTTGAAGACCACCACGGGCTGGAGGTCGCCCAGGTGCGCAGCGACCCCGAGCTCGCCCGCCGCTACTACTTCGGCGGCGAGGCCATCGAGGGCCGCACCTACGCCGGCGTCCGCCCGCCCGAGGGCCTGGCCTATATGTCCGAGTGGGGCCTTTCGACCACGATCGCCGACCTGCGCGCCGCCATCGCGCTCGTCCCGCCGGCGGAGCGCAAGGGCCGCGTGGTGCTCGTCGGCCACTCCCTGGGCGCCTCGATCGTCGAGGAGTATGCGGCGTGGGACTTCGCCGGTCAGCCCGGCTTTGCCGAGCTGGCGGGCCTGGTGCTGGTCGACGGCACCAGCGCCAGCGAAGGCAGCGCCGCGCCAGCGGTGACCCGGCAGCAGTACGAGCAGGGCTCGATGCTCGGCGGCTTCCCGGCCCCGGGGCTTTTGCAGATTCGCAAGAATGCGCCCTACTTCGTGCTACCGCTTCTCGGCAGCGAGGTCTATACAGTCGCCGGCGTCTCCGGCCTGCGCGCGGCGCTGCGCCCGACGGAGGTCACCACCGACTCCGACCGCGACGCGACCCTGCGCATCCTGCTCGGGCTGCGCCAGCTGCCCAGCATGACCAACCGCGCGGCGCTCGGCTTCTCGTTCGATCGCGCCTACAACAGCCTGTCGTTCGCCTCGGTCGCCTGCGGCGCGGCCACCGGGGGTCCCGTAACCCAGTACACCGGGGTCCTGGGCGATCAGCTGCTGCACCCGAGCGATCCCGGCGCGACCTACGACTGGGTCGACTACGCGCAGTCCTCACCGACGGGCAACACCGCCCTCGACGAGCTCGCGCGGGCGTGGTTCGAGGGGCCGGGCCTGGACTTCGGCGAGTGGTACTTCCCGTCGCGCCTGTCGCTGGATGCGCCGGCCGCCGGGACCCTGGTGCTCGCCCCGACCGACTGGCCGCTCGCCGACTACGGGCTGCGCGCCATCCACGGACGGCAGATGGATCTGCCGATCCTCGCCGCCGCCGCCAGCCTGGTCGGCAAGGGGCACGGCGACGCCTCGGCCTACGATCGGCTGCGCGCGCTGGTGGCGACGGTTCCGATCGGCCCGCAGCGGCCCGCAGCGGGCACCCCGCGCACCCAGCCCGAGGCGTTCGAGGCCATCGGCTACCCCGACCTCACGCACATCGATCCGCTGATGGGAGCCGACACCGCGGTGAGCAAGACGCGCCCCTTCTACGATGCGCTGCACCGCTTCGCCGTGCGCAACACGGTCCCCGGCGGCGTCGTCATCGATGCTACGGCCCCGGCGCATCCGTAGCGCAACAGAGATCCAGGAGCTGAATTCATGCGCGTGATCTCGCTCTGTCCGAGCCTCACCGAGACCGTCTTTCGGCTGGGAAGGGGCCACACGCTCGTCGGGCGCACCAAGTTCTGCGTTCAGCCGGCGGGCGCGGTGGCGGCGGTCGAGCGGGTGGGCGGAACCAAGAATCCGAAGCTCGAGCGGATCGTCGCGCTGGCGCCGGATCTGGTGCTGATGAACGAGGAAGAGAACCGTCTCGAGGACGCGGAGGCGCTCGGCGCGCAAGGGCTGCGCGTGCTGTCGACGTTTGCTCGCGATGTCGCGGGGGCCGCGGCGGCGGTGCTGGAGATTGGCGCGGCGATCGGCGCCGCCCCCGAAGCGCAAGAGATGGCGGCGCAGCTCACGGCGCGCGGGGCCGAGGTCGCGGCCCGCGCTCGATCGCGACCGCCGCGCGGCTTCGTCTACTTGATCTGGCAGCGGCCGTGGATGGCGGTCGCCCCTGGGACCTACATCGACGGGCTGCTGCGCCTCGCCGGCGGCGCGAACCTCATCACGTCCGCGGCGGTGCGCTACCCCGAGGTCGACCAGGCGACGCTGGCACAGGCCGAGCTGATCCTGCTGTCTTCAGAGCCGTTCCCGTTCGCCGAGAAGCACCGGGCCGAGATGATAAAAGAGACCGGGCTGCCCGCCGAGCGCTTCCGCCTTGTCGATGGCCAGCTCCTGTCGTGGCACGGCGCGCGGACGCTGGAAGGGCTGGATTACGCCGAGCGCGCTCTAGGCTGAGGGCCCTCGTCAAGTGCTTGCCAGCGCTGCCGTCCTGAGGTCTTATGGCGCGCCAAAATGACGAATCCACGTGAGCCGCTGAAATCGTTCGCCATTCCTGAATCCAACGACGCGCGCCGCGCCGCCGGGCGGACTGCCTGATGCGCTTCTACACCGGGGATCCAACTTACGACACGCTCATTGCCGGGGCGCTGGCGTTCGCGGTGTTCGTCTTTGCCGTCTCGTGGTTTCTGCCCTCGCCGTATGGCCGCTTCGCCTCCAGCCGGTTCGGGCTGAGCGTCAGCCCGCGCCTGGGCTGGCTGCTCATGGAGCTGCCGGCGACGCTGAGCTTCCTGTACTTCTATGTGCAGGGCCCGCGGCGCGCCGAGACGGTGCCCCTTGTCTTTTTGGCGATGTGGTGCATCCACTACGCCAACCGCGGCTTCTTCTTTCCGCTGTCCATACGGGCGGCGCGGGGCGAGCGCGGCAGCTTCAGCGCCCTGGTGATGGTCACTGGCTGGGCGGTGACGAGCCTGCACGGGTACTTCCACGCAACGTACTTCACCCGGCTCGGCCCGCACTACACGACGGACTGGCTCACCGACCCGCGCTTCCTCATCGGCCTTGCGATTTATTACACTGCCTTCGTCCTCACCCTGCACTCCGATTCGATCATCCGCAACCTCCGCCGCCCCGAGGAGCTCGCCGCCGGAGCCAAGGTCTACCGCATCCCCCAGGGCGGCCTGTTCCGCTGGGTCAGCAGCCCCAGCTACCTCGCCGAGCTCGTCGCCTGGGCCGGCTTTGCGCTGTGCAGCTGGTCGCTGGCGGGAGTGTTCATCTTCTTGGTGAGCGCCGGCAACCTGGTGCCGCGCGCGTTCGCCACCCATCGCTGGTACCGGACCCGCTTCCCCGACTATCCACCCGAGCGGCGGGCGCTCGTTCCGTTCCTCCTTTAGGAGCGCTCAGGCCGGGAAGAAGCGGGCCTGCTGGATCTTGCGGCTCCCCGGGTCGAACGTAAGGAGTCCCAGCCCTTCGCTGGGAAGGCCACCGGAGAGGCGGAAGCGGAACGTCAACGTCCAGCCGGCGGCCACGGGCGCCTCGAGCTCCAGGCGACAACCAGCCGGCAGCGCCGCTACCACCTCGGCCGGCGTCAAGGTCTGGGTACCGAGCTCGATCCGGGCCGCAGGGCCACCGACGAACAGAGCAGAAAGCGCGGCGGCATCACGCGCCGCCAGCGCCCGCCCGAGCTCGGCCGCGGCGAAGCGTCCGCGCCCGCCGATCCCGCGCCACAGCGACGCCAGATACTCACCCACCCAGGCGACTCCCATGATGCGCACCATGCGGGCAAACAGTCCCGTCATGGCCCACCACGCGCGCGGACCCATGGCCATCGCCACCTTGGTCATATGCATGAGCTGCCAGTGCGCGGCCATGCGGCGCACGCGCAGCTCGCCCGTCTCCTCTGCCAGCTGGTACAGGAGGTACGCAGCCACCTCGACCTCGACGCCGGGTCGCACGCGGGTGTGGATGACCGCGTCCCGGAACACGTCCATTCCCAGGTAGTGATCGCGGCGGATTGCGAACTTGATCTGGTGCGGCGCGATGAACGTATCGTAGAACCGCCCGAGCGCGCCGCTGGCCTTGGGCACGACGGCCGAGCCGACCGGATCTTCGATCCAGGCCGCGGCGCCGAACAGGGCGAGCCAGCCCTCCCGATCATGAGCGGCGACGCACGCCGGGGAGCGCTCGATCACCGCATGCAGCGCCTCGCGTGAGGGAGTCATGGGGCGGTTTTTACCACTTCTTGGCGGCCCGGGCAACGGTTCGCCAGCCTAGACTTGCAAGCAAGTTGCAAGCGGCTTGTGGGCGCTTGATATATAGTCTGCCGAATGTCTTCAGTACGTTCGCGCCCCCGTAGGGTAGCAGGCTCCTCTTTACCGAAAAACCAACAGCCCGGGGGCGATGGGAACCCGAGCGATCCGGGGTCTGCCACCGGCCTCCGGCTACAGGAGCGGCCCGAGCGCCTGTCGTCGCTCCTGCGCGAGCACCAGCAGCTGCTCACCAAGATCAAACAGAAGCGGCGCGAGCTGCAGCGGCTGACCGAGCGGATGCAGACGACCCTCGCTGAGGCGAGCCGCCGGGTCGCGCCGCTGCTCGCCGAGATCGAGCGCCTGGACGGCGAGCTGCACGCGCTGTTCAGCGAGCTCCTGGCCCGCAAGCGACAGCCGCGCGGGGTCACGGCGGCGGTCAAGCGGATCTATCAGACCCTGCAGCAAGCGGGCGTTCTGTCCCCGGCCGCTCCGGCTCCGGCTCCGACCTACGAAGATCGGGCGCGCGCGTCCGCGGGCCGGTGGGAGTCCGCGGCAGCCGATGGGGAGCCCGAGGCGGGCGGGTACTCGGCGCCGCGGCCCGGGGCTCGCGAGGGGACCGCGGGGCAGTCGCTGCGCGGGCTGTTCCACCGGCTGGCGGCGGAGGTGCACCCGGATCGGGCGCAGCACGAGGACGAGAAGGCGCGGCGGACCGAAGCGATGAAAGAGCTCACGCGCGCCTATCAGGACGGCGACCTCGCCCGCCTGCTCGAGCTTGAGAAGATCTGGCTTGTCGCCGGCGAGCTGCCCGCGGCCCGCGACGAGCTCAGTGACCTCGACGACCGCTGCGCGACCCTGGGGCGGACCAACGCGGCGCTGCGCAGCCAGCTCGATCAGATCAAAAAAGAGCTGAAGGAGCTGCGGCGCTCGCCTCAGGCCGTGCTGCTCTCCGACCTCGCGCGCTCTGCTGCGCGGACCGGCGAGGACCAGTTCGCCAGCGCCATCACCGAAGCGCAGGAGCACGTCGACCACCTGCGGGAGCTCGTCGATTTCATCGGCAAGTTCCGCGCCGGCGCGATCGATCTCGACGAGCTTTTGGCCGGACCACCGTCGACTCGCGATCAGGCCCTGGATGATGACCTAGATCTGGAAGACTTCGATGCTCTGTTGAGGGACGCTCTCAAGCAGCAGCGCTCGCCTCGCGGCAAGGCCCGGCGCCGCGCGGGCCGGACCGGACCGCCTGGAGACATTCCCTTCTGATCATTCTTCCAAGTGATCGTTCTTCCAAGTGATCGTTCTTCCAAGCTTGCACACTGCCGGGTTGACGGGTCGCGCGGAATTTGCCACGTTCCGCTCATAACTGGAGGTTTACCGATGCTCACTCTGCACCACGCTCCGCGCTCGCGCTCGTCACGCATCATCTGGCTCCTCGAGGAGCTCGGGGCTCCCTACGAGCTCAAGATCACCAACATTCCGCGCATGGACGGCTCGGGCGCTTCCGATCCGGCCAATCCGCACCCGGACAAGAAGGTCCCGGCGCTTGTCCATGACGGCCAGCTGATTACCGAGTCGGTCGCCATCATCCTCTACCTCACCGACCTGTTTCCCGACGCTGGGATCGGTCCGAAGGTCGGCCAGCCGCTGCGCGGGGCCTATCTTACCTGGCTCGCCTATTACACCGGAGTGATCGAGCCCGTGGTCACCATGGAGTTCTCTGGCCTCGGCGGTCACGAGGCAGTCAAGCGTACCTTCACGAGCCGCGCCGCGGTGGACAAGCGGGTCCTCGCCGCGATAAAGGCCGGTCCCTACATCCTGGGTGAGAAGTTCTCGGGAGCCGACATCCTGATCGCCAGCATGGGGCAGTGGGAGCGCAAGATGCTGCCCGCAGATGCGGCCGTGGATGAGTACCTGAGCCGCTGCAACGCCCGCCCGGCGCTCGCCCGCGCCATGGCCAAAGACGGCGGCTAGTCGCCTCGCCCAGCGGGCCGGCTCGGTGGCTCGCCGGCTCGCCACAGCAGCGGCTCTCGCCTTCGCCGCGAAGGCAGGGCCCGCTGAAGGCTGGAAATCGGCGGCGCTCTCGGCATATACTGAATTATGGGAGTCTCCGACCCCCGCCATCCCCCGTCCAAGACCGCCAGCGCCGAGCCGACGGCCCAGACCCTGGGCGACGCGACGGCGGATGACGATGACTACCGGGCCACGCTGCCGCTGGCGCCGACCCGGGCGCGACCACCCCGCTCGCCCCCGTCGGGCGAGCTCGCGCTGCGCGGCGAGCAGCACCGCACCATCGGCCGCTACGTCTTGCTACGCGAGCTCGGCGAGGGCGCCATGGACGTCGTGTACGCCGCCTACGATTAAGAGCTGGATCGCAAGGTCGCGCTCAAGATTATTCATCCATCGCGACAAGGGGATAGCCAGCTGCGCACCCGCATCCTCCGCGAAGCGCAGGCGCTCGCCCGGGTGTCGGCGCCCAACGTCGTGCAGGTCTACCAGGTCGGCGAGGTCGACGGCCAGCTGTTCATCGCCATGGAGTTCGTCAACGGCACCACCTTGACCCGCTGGCAGGCCGAGCCCGGTCGCAGCTGGCAGGACATCCTGCGCATGTACATCGCCGCCGGCCAGGGAGTGCTGGCGGCCCATCAGGCAGAGCTCGTCCATCGCGACTTCAAACCTGACAACGTCCTCATTGGCAAGGACGACCGGCCGCGGGTCGC
The DNA here is from genome assembly GCA_035437965.1 of Pseudomonadota bacterium. Taxonomy (GTDB): domain Bacteria; phylum Myxococcota_A; class Polyangia; order Palsa-1104; family JAEUJZ01; genus CALFML01. The sequence continues at coordinate 27 of DAOMZC010000047.1, read as the reverse complement.
CGACTTCGGCTTGGCGCGCTTCGAGGG